>DATCAO010000544.1:0-12464 GCA_036512575.1 Puia sp. | reverse complement strand
GCCAGGGTCTCTCTTTTTTTTAGAAAGTCCTCAATCATCGTTTCCCATTTTTTTCTTTGTGTTATGGAAACTTTTGCAAATCCATACCCTGGCAGGTCTACCAGCCACCATTTGGAAACTACCCTTTTTTCGTCAATACTCTCTATAGTAAAATGGTTGATCAGCTGTGTTTTCCCGGGTGCCGCCGAAGTTTTCGCCAACTTGTCAATATCAGTGAGCATATTGATCAGCGACGACTTCCCCACATTACTTCTCCCGATAAACGCGTATTCCGGGAGGTCAGTCACAGGGCAGTCCTGGTAAGAAGGACTACTGATTACGTAAGATGCTGAACGAATCTCCATACTGCAAGGTATGATTCCCGGATGATCCCCTTGTCTCTCGTTAAATTTTGCATCATACTTGGTCTGAACCGGTTAATTTTGCAGCCCATGCCGGAGTACCAGCACGATAAGATAGTACCATTCAAAGATTCTGATATCCCCAAGAAAGAACAGGTGGCAGAAATGTTCAATCGGATCGCTTACCGATATGATTTCCTAAACCATTTTCTCAGTGCGGGTATAGATAAAAGCTGGCGAAAAAAAGCCATACAGGAACTGGGTTCAGTTAAACCCCATGCGATTCTGGATGTGGCAACGGGAACCGCGGATATGCCGGTGATGATGATGAAATTTCTATCGCCCGAAAGAATCGTGGGAATTGATATATCGGAGGGAATGCTGGAGCTGGGTAAACAGAAAATTGCCAAAGCCGGTCTGCAAAAATTGATTTTCCTTCAAACAGGAGATGCGGAAGACATTGGCTTTCCGGATTGCTCTTTTGACGGAATATCGGTTTCATTCGGAGTACGAAACTTTCAAAACCTCGAAAGAGGCCTTTCAGAGATGTACAGGGTATTGAAGCCTGGCGGAAAACTGGTGATCCTGGAATTTTCCAAACCGAAAAAAGGAATTTTTCTTCCTTTTTATTCCGTCTACCTGCGATTGATCGCGCCCCGAATTGGCAAAATGTTTTCCGGAAATGCGGAGGCATACAAATACCTTAATGAATCGGTCAATGCGTTTCCTGAGGGAAATGCCTTGACCGGAATATTGGATAAAACCGGGTATCAGCACACGCGGTTTAGAAAGCTCAGTTTGGGGATTTGCGCGATTTATTCCGGCATCAAATAACAGATTTTCTCAAAAAACTGTTATTACCTGACCAGTCGGCAATTAATCGATCTTTTGGCCGTTATTTTGATTCATAACGGGATCAGATAACTGATTTTTAGTTCTCGTCGAATAAAATATACATCATCTAAACTACAAGTTATTGATTGACTGTTACTTATGAGCTTACGATGTTTAAGGCCGCACAAAAAAGGAATCTTCAGGATTCTGTTTGTTTTAGTATTTATATCTGCTTCATTTCCTACCCTGGCACAGTCACGGGATGGCATTAACCTGCCAGACCATGACGATAAGTTTTATCATCTGGGTATCGCCCTGATTTACAATAATTCGCATTTTGCCGTTACGCCGCATCCGAATTTGCTTTTAAGTGACAGTATTTTGTATGTTAACCCTGAAAATACCGGAGGATTCGGTCTCGCAGGCATGCATACATTCAATATCAATCCGCACCTGGAATTCAGGATCGTATTTCCTGAACTGATGTTCTCCTATAAAAACCTGACATACAGTATTAATTACCCGCAGGGCGGTCAGAAAGCTGTTGCGACCAAACAAATTGAAACCATCTTACTTGGATTCCCCCTCCAGGTAAAATATCTGTCTGACAGGATGCACAATTTCAGATTTTACATGTTGGGCGGAGTGAATTATCAATACGACCTGGCGTCGAACGCAACGGCCCGGAAAGCAGATGATCTGGTTAAAGTAAATCCCTACGACTGGAGTATTGAAGCCGGCATTGGTTTCCAGTTTTTTTTCCCGGTGTTTATTTTATCACCTGAACTTAAAATCAGCAACGGGATTATTAATGTGCATCATCGCGATCCCAACCTGATTTATTCCAGTACAATCGATCAGTTGCATTCCCGCATGATCGTATTCTCATTAATTTTTGAAGGCTGAAAGAAAGTGTGGGAGTTGGGGAAGTGGGGGGAGTCTGGGGTGATGGTTTGAGTAGACACCCGGTCTTCCCCAACTCTCCCAACTCTCCCAACTCCCCCACTGGTTAGTAATCGTATTGTCTTCGAAACATATTCAGTCTTATACCGAAAGTAAAGGTTGTGGACTTTGATGTCAGAATGCCGGCGGCAGGATCAACTGTCCTGGTTGTCCTGTACATAATAGTTCCTTCAAGAAACAGGTTTTCCAGTGCCTGATAAGAAAGATAAGCCGTAGTATTTACTATGGTTTTAGGAATGCCTGACCCAATATAAAAACCATAATCCCTTGGCCTGGTGTCGTAATTAACCAAAACGTTGCTTCCGAAATTTTCTCCGGCGGAATCCAGGCCCTGTTTATTATAAATACATTTCAGTTCGATATTCCAGCGATAAGCCGGTTGATAGCGCAGGATCCCGATGAGTTCGAAAAAATTTGCGCCAAAGGGATGCGCCAGGGGTTGATTGTAATGCGACCAGTTGGCTACCGTATCGTTATGTGCGTAGGTATATGGCCGCATCACATTCATTTCAACCTGCAGATCAAGATTTTTTACCCGGAACATATCGATATATTTTACACCCAGTTGCAATCCCTGTTTGTTTCCCCACCAGCCATCCGAATAATGCGTGATCTGACTCCACACAAACTCGTTAAACAGCAGTTCACCATAGGCCTGAACAGAATGCGCGATGTTGGCCTTGAAATCAAATCCGATCGTGGTTTTATCAGGACTGCCATTCTGTTGTTGCGCCGCAGGGAGAAATATTACCGGATTCAGATATGAAAATTCGAACTGGTTTGCCCCGCCGAAAGCAATATTTCCATACAAACCGATATTAAGCCATTTGGTAACGTTTACACTCAGGTGATGGACAACGGCATATTTTTTCGGGTACAGATAATCGCCGGGCAGGTGCTGGCTGGTCAGTTCCATCAGAATATTCTGGTAATTGATTTTCCAGATGCGAAGATTCAATTTCAGAAATAAATAGGGCGCGGCATAGTCGCTGACGTAAAGCGTCCTGTATCCATTGCCGATAAAATTCTTATCGTAGCCAAACTGAAGGGTAAAATACTTCCAGAAATCGAAGTCAATCGAACCCCTGGCGTCCCAGTAGTCAAATGCTGTTGCCGAGTTTTTGAAATGTTTGAAATATCCTTCACCGGGCACAGCGGGATATCCGGAAGCATATACCCTGTCGGTGAAAAAATCAGGTCCCCTTTCCTGGTTATCCGTAATAAAACTGGAGAAACCTAAATGGTCTGCAATCTTACCCCGGAATGTAAGGCCCTTACTGTTGAGATAAACCTGTTCGGGGTTACCGGTCTGATTGGAAAGTTGAAACTGGAGTACGGGATTAACAGCCAGAAAGAAATCCTTCTCATTGACTTCAAAAAAATTAGCCTTTGTTTTATAAATGGCATTCCAAACCGGGTGTTTGCTTTGAAACGATGCCTGACTGCCTTTTACCCACTCACTGTTATTAACCAGGAGACTTTGGGCATTGTCCTGATCAGTTTTGTCCAGGTGATAGACTTCTCCGTAGGGATAAATAGCGCTCAAAGAATCAGCCTGCTCGGTAACTTCAACTGCAACTTTCCGGCTGATGGGTTTGCAGGTGAATATGTTCAGGTCCGGATTCGTTTGCATCTTGATACCGATACGGTCGAGAAAATGCTCAAATTGTGAACCCTGGGGAAGATAAGTGGACTGCGAAAAAGCGAGTGTGGGCAGGATCAGAATTATAACAAGCCTTGCAACGGTTTTGATAAATTGCATCATTAAGTAGTTACGAATCAGATCCAAGATATGCAAAATTACCTGATTAAGAATATATCTGTCGTTAATGAAGGCCGCACATTCAGCAGCGACGTGCTGATCAGAAATGGGCGTATTGAAAAAATTGACAATAACATATCAATAACCGGTCCGGCGACTGAAATAATTGGAGAACATCTTCATCTCTTACCGGGTTGCATAGACGATCAGGTGCATTTTCGCGAACCCGGACTGACGCATAAGGCAACAATATACTCCGAATCGCGTGCTGCAGTTGCAGGCGGTATCACTTCCTTTATGGAAATGCCGAATACAATCCCCCCGGCCTTCACGCAGGAACTACTGGAAGAAAAATATGCTATCGCAAACAAAAATTCGTTGGCAAACTATTCATTTTACATGGGCACATCCAATTCCAATGCGGATGAAGCACTCAGAACCAACGACAAAAAAAATGATATATGCGGCTTAAAGATTTTCATGGGTTCATCTACCGGAAACTTGCTGGTTGACAATTATCTGACCCTTGACAAATTATTTTCAGAAAGCGAAGTGCTCATTGCCACCCATTGTGAATCAGAGCGGATTATCCATGAAAATCTCATTTTTTTTCAATCACAAAACAGAGCGCTTACTGCGGCGGATCATCCACTGATCAGGAATGTGGAAGCTTGTTTTGAATCTTCACTTACTGCCGTGCAGTTTGCAAAAAAGCACGGATCCAGGCTCCATATTTTCCATTTGTCCACCGAAAAAGAACTTAGCCTTTTTACGAATATGATTCCCCTGGCTGAAAAACGCATCACTGCGGAGGTTTGCGTGCACCACCTGCACTTTAGTTCCAGCGACTATGGGCGTCTGGGAAATCAGATCAAATGCAATCCGGCAATAAAAGCGGCCGAAAACAGGGATGCCCTCTGGAAAGCCCTGCTTGAAGACCGTCTTGACCTGATTGCTACAGACCATGCACCACATACACTTCAGGAAAAAGGGTTTTACAGGAATCCTGCCGGTCATCTCGAACCGCTGTCGGGCGAAGAAGGCTCCTACATGCATGCGCATTCCGGCCTTCCCCTCGTGCAGCATTCCCTGCCACTGATGTTATATTATGTGCAACAGAATAAAATTTCACTGGAAAAACTCGTGGAAAAAATGTCCCATGCGGTGGCTGTATGCTTTCAAATAAAAGAAAGGGGATTTATCAGAGAAGGTTACCATGCCGACCTGGTAATGGTTGACCTGAACCGGAATTCGGATGTGCTTGCCCGTAATATACTGTTCAAATGCGGCTGGAGCCCCCTGGAAGGGTTCCGTTTTCCTGCCACCATAATAAATACTTTTGTAAACGGTCACCTGGTTTATGGAAAAGGCCAGTTCGATGAATCCCAGAAAGGAAAACGATTGGAATTCCAACGATAAGCCATCTATTGACAATGAATATTGACAAAACAACTTATGCCGACCTTTCCGTTTTCCAGACAACGGAAGAATATTCCCTGTTCAGTAAAATGGACCGGACCCGTACAGTGGGAGGCAGAATACAACTCCTTGAATTTTTCAATCACCCCTTCAGCCAGCTGGATAAAATCATCCAGACCCAGGAAATCCTGCAGGTAATTCTGTTACACGAAGAAGATTGGGGCGCATCGATTTCAAACGGCACCGTTATGGTGATGGAACGATTTTATGAGACACCCCTGGATCAGATCCCCGCCGCCCACGATCCGGTCAGTGCACGGATGTATAAATTGCTGCATACCTCCGATTATGCACTTACCCGTTATTCCATTACCCATTTTGCAGATTTCATCAGGGGTATGAACTCTATTGTTGCCCTTCGTGAAAAAACAAAATGCCCCCAGATGTTATATACCGTTCTGGAAAGGGCAAAGATTTTGCTTAGCCCGGAAACTATACGAAAACTCGCCGACAAAAAACCTGGTGAAAAGTTTCAACCGGATGAAGTGGTGGTATTTGGAAATTACATTCGCAACCAATTTAAGACGGCCGCGCTGACCCTGATTGAAATCTATGGAAAACTTGACGCCTGGTATTCCATGGCCATGGCCGTCAAAGAATTTAACCTGGTTATACCAAAAATCAAGGATGTGCCCTATCCCTATATTGAAGTGAAAGCGCTCTATCACCCCTTGCTTGCGGAGGCTGTCTCCTATGATTTGTCCATGGATCCGGAGAGCAATTTCATCTTCCTGACCGGAGCCAACATGGCTGGCAAGAGCACCTTCATCAAATCGGTTGGCGCTGCTCTTTTTCTTGCCCATCTGGGAATGGGTGTTCCGGCAGATTCGATGACCATCAGCCTTTTTGATGGTATACTCAGCAATATCAATGTGGTGGATAACCTGGTGAAAGGAGAAAGTTATTTTTTTAATGAAGTGCAGCGAATCCGAAATACCATCATCCAGATCAGCGACCAGAAAAAATGGCTGGTGCTGATCGACGAACTCTTTAAAGGCACTAATGTACAGGACGCGATGAAATGCTCGTCTACCGTAATAAAGGGTCTCATCAAAATAAAGTCATCCCTGTTTATATTGTCGACACATTTATATGAAATAGGGGAAGAATTAAAAAAGTATCCCAATATCTGTTTTAAATATTTTGAGACGCGAATAGAAGATGGCCAGCTGGAATTTTCCTACCAGCTGAAAGACGGTATAAGCAACGACCGCCTCGGTTATTTGATCCTGGAAAGGGAAAAAGTCGTGGAACTTTTGAACAAACTGTAAATTCTCAAAAGCATATCCTCCATATTGCCTCCAATGATCCTCCAATGATTCTCCAGTCGGCTCCAATGATTCATTGGACGATCACTGGACGATCACTGGACGATCATCGGAGCCCATAAGGGCACATCGGGGACGAACAGGATGTTTTATTGGAGAAACAGCGTTTCGTCACCCGTTTTCATGGTGATCGTCACAGCATTCGCCGAACACCGTCACATTTTTGAACAAACGGGGCGTCGGCTGTTATACATTTGCAGAGTCGGGTACTGACCAGGAGTGTGTTACCTTAAAACCATTTTATTAAGTTATAGTTCCCGATTTTTTTAATACAAGATTTATATGAAATGTAATCGCTCAACCCAGATATTCACTGTGATGCTGTTTTTTATAATGGCGTCATGCAGTAACAACCATTCCGAAAAAACAGATCAAACTCAAATTATGGATATTACCCGGTCCGCGCCATCCATTAAGACGGCTGAAGTGACTTATACTTCGAACGGGCAACAATCAAATGGATACATCGCTTATGACGAAAACAGGAAGGGAAAACTCCCCATTGTCGTGGTCATTCCGGAATGGTGGGGTCTCGTAGATTATGTCAAAACCCGTGCAAGACAACTGGCGGAACTCGGGTATTTCGCAATCGTGGCCGATTTGTTTGGCAACGGAAAAACTGCAGACAATCCGCAGGCAGCCATGGCACTGACCAAACCATATTATGCAAATCCGGAATTATCAAAACCGGTAGTCGAAGCAGCGATCGCCAAAGCAGCAGGGTTTCCACAGGCCGATACCAGCCGTGTTGCAGCCATCGGTTATTGCTTCGGTGGATTTATTGTATTGAACGCAGCCAAACTGGGCGCGCCATTAAAAAGTGTTGTCAGTTTTCATGGGGGGCTGGGTGGAATTCAACCAAAAAAAGGAGTTATCCAGGGGGAAATCCTGGTTTGTCAGGGTGGAGCCGATCCATTTGTTCCGGAAGCTGATCAGCTTGCATTTAAGAAAAGTATGGATTCCGTCGGGGCCCGTTATACATTTATCTCATATCCTGGAGCCCTCCATGCTTTCAGCAATCCAAATGCAACAGCAATGGGCGAAAAATTCAAAATACCAATTGCATATAATGCCGCAGCAGACACTGCTTCCTGGAAAGATATGCAAACCCTGTTTTCGTCGGCGCTCAAATAACGAATCAGTTATTCTCCTGAAAAAAACCATTCTATGTATTTACAGAAATCGATTGAATACAAAACCTGAAATCAAACATTTTCCTGCCGGCGGGAAAATGAAAACTACCGGTAGGCAATTGAATCCCAGCAAATAGGCTTCAGTGTCTACCTTGCTGGCCGGTTAATGTACGCCTGACGTTAACTTCATGAAAGACAAACTGTTAAAATCGATACCGGCATTGTTTCACCAGGATAAAAGGCAATAAAATTTTTGGATAGTCGGAATACTCTATTACATTTGTAGGATATGATGTATACAATCCCGCCTGCTTTTTTACCTGGCAGCCCTGCAGGGCGATGTTGTTGTATATTTTAAGTGATCCATCCTTTACTATCCCGCTACTTTCATCATTGATCAGATTTTAAACTACTAAAAGTTATTTTATGAGTGCACCTCTTCGTTTCGAAACCTTGCAACTTCACGCCGGCCAACAGGCTGATCCCACAACAAAGGCACGCGCGGTTCCCATTTATCAGACTACTTCTTATGTTTTCGATAATGCCGCACACGCCGCCAATCTTTTTGGTCTCAAACAATTCGGAAACATATACACCCGAATCATGAATCCGACAACGGATGTGTTTGAGCAGCGTATTGCAGCACTGGAAGGCGGCGTGGCCGCGGTTGCCACCAGCTCAGGTCAGGCAGCCCAATTTCTGGCCCTGGCAAATATTCTCGAATCGGGCGACAATTTTGTATCCACATCCTTTCTCTATGGGGGTACTTATAACCAGTTTAAGGTAACACTGAAAAAACTGGGCATCGAAGCCCGCTTTGCGGAAGGTGATGATCCGGAAAGTTTTGAAAAGCACATTGATAAAAAAACAAAAGCCATCTACCTGGAAACCATTGGTAACCCCAGGTTGAATATTCCTGACTTCGAAAAAATTGCAGCGCTGGCCAAAAAACACGACCTGCCATTGATTGTCGACAATACTTTTGGAACAGCAGGTTATCTGTTCCGGCCCCTGGAACATGGTGCCAATGTGGTGGTAGAATCAGCAACCAAGTGGATTGGCGGTCATGGAACCAGTATCGGCGGCGTAATCGTAGACGGAGGCAATTACAATTGGGGCAATGGAAAATTCCCTGGCTTTACAGAACCGGCTGAAGGATACCATGGTTTGATATTCTGGGATATATTCGGAGAAGGAAACCCCCTGGGACTTCCCAATGTCGCCTTCGCTATCCGCGCCCGTGTAGAAGGACTCAGGGATTTCGGCTCTTCGCAAAGCCCCTTCAACTCTTTCCTCTTAATACAGGGACTTGAAACACTTTCGCTGCGTGTGCAGCGGCATGTAGATAATGCCCTGGCTCTCGCACAATGGCTGGAAAAACATCCGCAGGTTGAATTTGTCGACTACCCCGGGCTTGCTTCAAGTCCTTACAACAGTCTCGCTAAAAAATACCTGAAGAACGGATTTGGCGGTATCCTGAATTTCGGGCTGGTTGGTGAGAAAGAAAGTGCAGCTGAGTTTATCGATCACCTCAAGCTGGCCAGCCACCTCGCCAATGTGGGCGATGCAAAAACATTAGTCATTCATCCTGCATCAACCACACATGAACAACTGAGTATTGACGAGCAGCTTGCGGCCGGAGTGAAACCCAACCAGGTAAGAATCAGCGTGGGTATTGAACATATAGAAGATATCAAGGCAGACTTCCAGCAGGCATTTGAAAAAGTGTCGTCGAAAAAAGTGGTTGCTGTTTCATAACTAATAACTCCGCTATTGACACTCCAGACATTTTCCAACCCGGCTCCATTTAAACTGGAGTCGGGATTTGTATTACCCGGTTATCATCTCGGGTATCATGTATTCGGCAAATTCAATGCGGATAAGTCGAATGTCGTATGGGTCTTTCATGCACTTACGGCAAACAGCAATCCGATTGACTGGTGGCCCGGTCTTGTGGGTCACGGACATTTGATCGATCCGGAAAGATTTTTTGTAGTATGCGTAAATATGCCGGGCAGTTGTTACGGCAGCCTGGGTCCGCTTTCCAATAATCCCATTACAGGTCTGCCCTACTATCACAGTTTTCCTTTTTTTACCACCCGGGATATGATCAGGGCCTATCAGCCTTTGAAAGATTTCCTGGGTATCGAAAAAATAAAATTCGGCATTGGCGGTTCCATGGGCGGGCAGCAGTTGCTTGAATGGGCGATCGAGGAACCTGAACTGTTCGATCATATCGTTCCCATTGCCACCAACGCCTTTCATTCTCCCTGGGGCCGGGCGTTCAATGCTTCGCAAAGACATAGCATCGATTTAGACCCCACCTGGAAACAGGAAGATCCGGAAGCGGGAATGAATGGAATGAAAGTGGCGAGGGGTATTGCGCTGATTTCTTATCGGAACCAAAACACTTACAATTTTTATCAGGCCGACGAAGACCTGAATTCGCTGGGGCCCTTCAAAAGTGAATCATATCAAACTTACCAGGGGGAAAAACTGGCAGCAAGGTTCAATGCCTTCAGCTATTATTGCCTTTCCCAGAGCATGGACGCTCATCAGGTAGGTCGCGGAAGAATGGGAATATCCGAAGCATTGAACACAATAAAGGCTAAAACACATCTGATCGGAATCCGCGGTGACCTGTTGTTTACCGAGAAGGAACAAGCGTTTCTTGCAGAAAATATACCAGGGGCTACCCTGGAAATGATTCCCTCTTTGTATGGTCATGATGGATTCCTCCTGGAATTCGAAGCCATATCCAGGATCGTCAGGGATTTTTTGCAAAAGGAAAAGCCTTTAGAGAGGATCCTGTCCTCTCCGTTTTATAAAGAAGACGTATCTTAAAGTGGTCCCGTATAAAAGCGGGAAGTCTTTTAAATGAAAGGAAAAGATGGAAAATTCAGGAACTACCTTAAAAAACTGGGACCCGGTTTAATCACCGGTGCAAGTGATGATGACCCTTCAGGTATTGCTACCTATTCACAGGCTGGCGCGGGCTTTGGCTTATTGCTGCTCTGGATGGCGCCGTTCACATTTCCACTCATGGCCGGCCTGCAGGGCATTTGCGCACGTATCGGTCTGGTTACTTCTCAGGGACTTACCCATACCCTGAAAAAATATTACTCTCCGGCAATTCTTTACCTGATGTTGATATGCAGTATACCTGCAATCATTTTAAATATCGGAGCGGATATTGCCGGAATGGGAGCAGTAACCCATCTACTTTTCCCATCGATCCCGCCCTTTGTATTCAGCTTGTTGTTCACCATCATCCTGATGTTGAGTATTATTATTTTCCCCTACCGGAAAATAGCGGGTATACTGAAATGGTTGTGTTTATCCGTGCTGCTCTATCTGATTGTTCCTTTCGTTGTAAAAGTGAACTGGAAAGAGGTATTGTATTTTACTTTCGTCCCCCATATCGCATTCAATAAAGAGTTTATTGAAATGATGGTGGCCATTCTGGGTACAACCATTTCCCCATACCTGTTTTTCTGGCAGGCCACGATGGAAGCTGAGAACCGGGACCACAACCAGCAATCCATTGTGGTGGACAAACAGATTATGCGGGACATGGCCGCCGACGTAAATACGGGTATGTTCACCTCCAACCTGGTCATGCTGTTTATTATCCTTACAACCGGTGTCGTGCTCTACAATGCGGGCATCCGTCATATCGACACGGTAGACCAGGCAGCAAAAGCACTGGCACCACTGGCTGGTAAATTTTCATATATATGTTTTGCCCTGGGTGTGCTGGGCACCGGATTTCTCGCCATCCCCGTTCTTACAGGTTCGCTTTCGTATATTCTGGCAGAATCTTTCGGATGGGAAGAAGGATTGGATAAGAAATTTAATCAGGCCAGGGCATTTTATATCGTTATTATTATTTCCCTGATTATAGGGCTCCTGATTAATGTTATGGGCATCAGTCCGATGCAGGCCCTAATTTTAACAGCCATACTGTATGGTGTTACCTCACCCGTGATGATTGCGGTGATTTTGCATATCGGCAATAATAAAAAGATCATGAAAGGATTTACCAATAGCCCCCTGTCCAATATCCTGGGATTTATTACACTGATCCTGATGTCAGCCGCAGCGATTGCGCTTGTTTATTTTCAATTCAAATAGTAACTATATTTATCAGCGTTCTACCATCATTAATTATTTACCCGCGTGAAAAGAAGAAGGTTTATTCAGATATCAGGATTGTCGGCCGGCTCTTTTTTGTTCACTGCTTTTGATCAGAAGACGGGTGTTCCTTTCAAAGCGATCCGTTACCCGGATGCTGTTGCCGTGCGCTGTTCGGGCGAATGGTACTCACTACAGGGAACAACCGAAAATTGGAAATACAATGAGATTCAGGTTAACTTCACTCTGAACGGAGATTCTTTATCTGTATACGTAAGCGCCCCGCAGCTCGAGCTGGAAATGGTGCGTTGCAGTTGGAAACAAGCGTTCAGCTCCAATTCAAAATTCCTTGGCGATCACTGGGAAAGAACATATGGCGATGTGAGCTGGGAATCTCCTTCATTAACGCGGCGGGCTCCCTGGTATATGCTGATTTCAGATGGCGTACTTACACAATGCTTTGGAGTAAAAACAGCCCCGAACAGCATTT
>DATCAO010000543.1:0-2986 GCA_036512575.1 Puia sp. | reverse complement strand
GTTGCGGACCAAAATCGGTTTCCTGTTCCAGGGCAATGCCCTCTACGATTCCATGACTGTTTACGAAAATCTGGCATTTCCCCTACGACATCATAGAAAAGAATTGGGAAAAGAAAAATTAGATTTCCTGATTCATGAAGTGTTGGAGAGTGTCGGGCTTCCCGATGCAGGAAACAAGATGCCTGCAGAACTTTCAGGAGGTATGAGTAAACGTATCGGTCTGGCCCGCACGCTGATTCTGAAACCGGAGATCATGCTCTATGATGAACCAACTACCGGTCTGGATACCGTTACCGCAAGGGAAATCAGTCAGCTGATGCTGGATTTGCAACGCAAATACCAGATTTCATCCCTGATCATTACACACGATATCCCCTGCACCAAAATGATCGCGGACCGGATTGTTATTTTGAAAGATGGAACTATGGTTGCTGAGGGCAGTTATGAAGAAATGGTAAAAAACGAAGACGAATGGGTGCAGTCTTTTTTCTCTTAAAGTTTAGATCATGAATGAAATACAAAAACGAGGCGGGCTCAGGTGGAAACTTGGGATTTTCCTGATTATCGGTGTGGTGCTGCTGGTTGTCGGATTATTTTTTATCGGCAAACAGAAAAATCTTTTTGTCTCTGTGTTCCCGCTTAAGGCCGTGTTCAAAAATGTAAGCGGGCTGAAAATCGGAAACAATGTGCGATTTGGAGGCATTTCCATCGGAACGGTTGATGCCATACAACTCATCACAGACAGTTCTGTGATGGTGGATATGCATATCAAATCGGAGGTGCATAAATTCATCAAGCGGAATGCCATCGTTACGATCGGTTCCGATGGTTTGATGGGCGACAGGGTCGTATTGATTTCTTCCGGAATCGGCATCGCCCCGGCGGTTGAAGAGCAGGATGTGTTGGCTACCGTATCGCCTGTAGAAACGGATCAGATTTTAAGCGGTTTGAAAACTTCTGCCGATAATGCAGCCCTGATCACCCAACAACTGGCTGAAGTCGCTTACAAAGTGAATCACGGTCGTGGAATCATTTCCAGACTACTGGGCGATTCAAGTCTTGGCAATAATCTGAATGCCACCATCGTCAACTTGAAAAAAGGCTCCGCGGGACTGAACGAAAATATGGAAGCCGCTAAACATAATTTTCTGCTGAAAGGCTATTTCAAAAAGAAGAAAAAAGAAGAAGATAAAAAGAAACAGGAGCTGGAAGATAAAAAACGCGAAGCGGAAGAAAAGAAAAAAGCCTCTGACGAGCGGGGAGAAGCTTCTAAAGAATCCAAGGTTAAGCCCGCAGGATAAGCCGTTTTCCCCATTTTGGGGAAAATATTACTCAAATCCTCTCTCATCTGCAACAAAAATTGTATATTATAGGGTGAATTTTCTGGTGTTTTATTTGATTTCATAAGGTGAACAAAAGATTATCGCATGCTCAAACAGCTTCATTCACAAAAGCTACAGCATAAGATCCTGCCCCACCATATTGCCCTGCTCAATCTGCTACATCTGGACTCACTGTCCCTTGAGCAGCGCATTGAGGATGAAATCAATGAAAATCCCGCTTTAGAGGAAAGTTCAAACCCTGATGATCCGGGAAATGACAAATTTTCCAAAGAAACCGTACAGGATTTTCAAAACTGGGAGGAATATGGTTACGACGATATTCCTGATTATAAAACGGAATATGAAAATTATCTGCCATCAGACAGGATGCCTGACCGGCAGATTGCGGAAATGCCGGATTTCAGGGAGGAGTTAAAAAAGCAATTCCGTTTCATCGAGTCGAATGAGACCAGGTATAAACTGGCTGATTTTATCATCGACTCACTGGACGAAAGCGGATTTTTATTGCAGGACCTGGAAGCCATCGCAGAAGAAATCTCATTTAAGCAGAATATATGGGTACAGGGAGAGGTTTTGGAACCTGTGTTAAAGATTATCCAGCAACTGGATCCCCTGGGATGTGGTTCCCGGAACCTGGGCGAATTTTTTGAAATCCAGCTCGTAAAAGCAAATGGAAAGTCAACAGGCCATGCGGCAGCCCTGGACCTGGTAACCAATCATTTTTCGGATCTGCATGCATGCAATATTGAAAAGATCAGAAGGGATATGCGCATGCAGGATGGAGAGATCCGGGAGGTGCTGCAATTGCTGGCATCGCTGAAAACCAGGCCCTTTACAGGTTCTGTTCAAGCGGTTCAGTTGAACAATACGGTTTTTCCTGATTTCATTGTCACTGTGGAAGCAGAAGAAATAGGGGTGACCCTGGCGAGGCAGCGATCGGCATCCCTGCACGTAAACCAGACCTGGGCTGAAACGGTACATCATATGGATCACGATAAAACCACCGACCGGGGCACAAGACAGTACATGCGCAGCAAACTGGCGTCTGCCCAATGGTTCATCAAGGCCATCTGTGAACGCGAATCCAATATGCTCAAAGTGATTCGGGCTATTGTTCAATTTCAGGAGGAGTATTTTAAATATGGCGATACGATGCAATTGCGACCGATGGTATTAAAGAATATTGCAGAAATCGTTGGCCTGGATATTTCAACAGTTTCGAGGATCACCTGTAATAAATATGCCGACACACCTTTTGGAATGATCCTGCTTAAGGACCTGTTTACCGAAGGACTAACCAATAAAGAAGGAACTATTACAAGCAATAAAGTGATTCAGACCATTGTTGAAGACGTGGTGCAGAAGGAAGATAAAAAGAAACCCTATACCGATCAGCAGCTGGCAGATATTTTGGCTGGCCAGGGATATATCGTCGCCCGCAGAACGATTGCCAAATACAGGGATCAGTTGAAAATACCTATTGCACAAATGAGAGCGCTTTTCTATTAAATAAACACCGAAACCAATTAGAACCACAAATTTGACATTATGAAAAAAATTCTGGTTATAGATGACGACAGAGACATTTGTTTGTTGCTAAACCGTTTCCTGAGCAGGCGTGGTTATGAGGTAATCGAAATGTA
>DATCAO010000542.1:0-3472 GCA_036512575.1 Puia sp. | reverse complement strand
ATAGAGGTTAGTCGTCGGCAGACCGTCAAGTTTAAGGAGATGATGAGTTTATAACCCAATAAATCAGCACATGCGTATATTAGTTCTGACGGGTCTCCTGTTAATTGGTTTTTTTACCCAGGCGCAGGTTCTTCCCGTTTTCAGTCAGCCTGAGGTAAGCAGGATAGAGAAGACATTGGCCTCTGATGATATGCAGGGAAGAAAGGTGTTTACTCCGGGAATTGAAAAAGCTGCAGGATTTATCAGGAATGAATTCGCAGAAGCCGGTCTCAAACCTTTACCAGGTGCGAGTGACTATAACCAGCAATTTTTTATGCTGGCTCCCGGATCCACCGAAGTGACCGCCGCGTTGGATAGCATACCCCTGGATAAAAAAAACATTGCTGTTTTCTCTACGGATTCTTCACTCAGCGTTTCGAATAGCAGTAACTATAAGAAAATAATCTTAAAAAATGAAGATGAATTCAGGAGGAACTTTTTTTCCTACTTAGAATCGGATCAGAATCTTCTGATTCTCGTGGATAGTTCAATAGCCAGGAGATTTTCCAGGCTGGCAAACTTTCATATGCCACAATTTGAAGGCAGTGGAAATCATATTTTTATTTTAACATCGATCGATCCACAGCAATACCAGATCCAGGTGAAACAGACCATAAACAGAAAAAGCCTGACCAACCTGGCAGGAATCATTCCGGGTAAATCAAGACCGGAAGAATATGTGATTTTTTCTGCGCACTATGATCACCTGGGAATAGGGACACCTGATGCAACAGGTGATTCTGTTTTCAATGGAGCTAACGACGATGCTTCGGGGGTTACAGCCGTAATCACACTGGCAAATTATTTCCGTCAACTGAATAATAATCAGCGCACGCTGGTGTTTGTTGCTTTTACTGCAGAAGAAATCGGCGAATTCGGGTCAGCTTATTTTTCCCGGAAAATGGACCCGGGTAAGGTTGTTGCCATGCTGAATATTGAAATGATCGGAACGGAAAGTAAATGGGGGAAAAACTCAGCCTACATTACCGGTTATGATAAAACCGATCTGGGAGCGATCCTGCAGAGAAATTTACTAAATAGCCCCTTCCGGTTTTATCCGGATCCCTATCCCCAGCAAATGTTGTTCCTTCGGTCCGACAATGCAAGCCTGGCAAAAAAAGGCGTTCCGGCCCACACCATCAGCACATCCAAAATGGATTCTGAGAAATATTATCATACCCAGGGGGATGCAGTTGAAACGCTTGACCTGAACAACATGACTGAAATTATCCGTGCCATCGGACTAAGTGCAGGCAGCATCATTTCTGGAACTGATACCCCGCAAAGGGTGAAAACGGAATAACGCATCAGCCTGAATTCACTTCACAATACCATAAAAGGAGATCGGATCCCGGTCGTTGCTGTTTATCCTGACAATGGAATAGCCGTTTGAACTGATGGACAGATATATCGTAGAAACCTTTACACCTTTGGGTTTGATAGTAATATCCCAGCCCCCTTTTTTTATCGTATCTGCCGAATAAGTAAAATCATGTGAGTTAAACTGGATGCCGTTATCGCTGTTTGTCTGATAACCTGTATTGTAAGCGCGTCCGTAATACGGCAGATAAACACTGAGACTGTCGTTCATTAGTTTCAGGTCATATCCATATGTCAGCTGGAAGGTTTTTCCCCTCTGGGTAGTGGCCGACTGGGCAATAAAACTATAAGTCCTGGATTGAATTATGGATTTAAGGTCTTGTTTTTTCTGATCATCTGCAGACTGTGCGCTGCTGGGTAAACACATACAGGTCAGCAATGCAAAAAGCAGGCAGTCAATTTTAGAGAATGACATACAAGGTGATTTGAATTAACCAATTTCTGATTTTTTTACCACTTATCATTTAATCGGAATTGGTTTTACAAATATTTGTTTAGTTTATCCATAATATTCAAAACCGGAACCCGCATGATGCAAAAATATGGCCTTATTTATTTACTGACATTGTTGTCCGTTGTTTCCCGGGCACAAAACGAACGGGAATTCAAAGGGTACCGTTTTACGATCGACCTGGTTCAGGTGAATAATGATCAGGTAAAGGTCGAACTGAAAACACCCGCGGGAATAACAAAAAATACCATAGTCTATCACATTCCTAAAATTGTTCCCGGCACTTATTCGGAGGATGACTACGGGCGATATATCGACCAGTTTAAAGCATTTGATAACAATGGCGATACATTACCCGTTGACAGAAAAGATATTAATAGCTGGACGATTTCAAACGCGAACCGGCTGGCCCGTTTGTCCTATTATGTAAATGACTCTTACGATGATACCGCAACAAAAAAACCCATTTTTGAACCTGCGGGAAGCGATATTCAAAGGGATACCGTGTTTGTGATCAACAATCACTGTTTCCTTGGATATTTTGACGACATGAAAGAAGTTCCCTACGAACTTACCGTTCTTCATCCCAGCGCCATGTATGGAAGTACAGCGATGATTGATCTGGATAAGAGTGCAGGTGCCGACAGATTCATTACAAAGACTTTCAACCAGATCGTCGATAACCCCTTAATGTACAATGTGCCGGATACCAGCGTCATTAAAGTAGGCAATTCCATTGTACTGATTTCTGTCTACTCTCCCCACAAATTGGTTACTGCAGGATTTCTGGCGCACAAGATTGATACTTTATTGAAAGCACAAACAAAATACCTGGGCGGAAAACTTCCGGTTGAAAAATACGCGTTTATTGTTTTCCTGAGCGATAAGCCGGGTGTTTCCCACAGCGAAGGAGCCCTGGAACATTCTTACAGTTCCATGTATTATTATGGGGAAAGGGACTCTACCAGGCTTTCAGAAACCATTGTGGATAATGCGGCACATGAATTTTTTCATATCGTAACACCGCTGAGTATTCACTCCGAAGAGATTCAGTATTTCGATTTTAATCAGCCGAAAATGTCGGAACATTTGTGGCTGTACGAGGGATCAACGGAATATCATGCCCATATGGTTCAGGAAAAATATGGTCTGATTACCCCCGATCAGCTGTTAAATACCCTGAGTAAAAAAATTACGACTTCAAAGACCCGATTCAACGATACGGTTCCTTTTACAGTGATGAGCAGAGGAGTTTTAGGCCAGTATAAAAATCAATTTGGAAATGTTTACCAGAAAGGTGCATTGATTGCCATGTGCATTGATATCAAATTGCTTCAATTGTCCAACGGAAAATATGGTTTTATGAACCTGATACAGGACCTCTCTGCCAGATATGGTAAACAGCTGGGTTTTAAGGACCCGGAATTATTTGGAGAGATCGGCAAGATCACGTATCCGGAAATAGAAGAATTTCTACAAACCTATGTCGCGGGCAACCAGCCTTTACCCCTGGAACAGGTATTTACCAGTGTTGGTATTGACTATTTACCACAGGTTGAAACGAAAGACAGTGCATTTACCATGGGCAGCATCGGCTTAAAT
>DATCAO010000541.1:0-4904 GCA_036512575.1 Puia sp. | reverse complement strand
GTGCCCTTCAATGCTGTGCAGACTACCAATGCATTCAGCAATGATCCGTCGGACCGGCCTTACCAGGATCAGGGATTTGACGGTTTGGATGACGCGGGGGAACAAAGCAAATTCGCCAACTACCTCAGCGCCGTTGCCCTGATATTCGGAGCCGGTTCGGCAGTGTATCAGAATGCCCTGGCAGATCCCGCGGCTGATGACTACCTGAACTACAGGGCTTCTTATTATGATTCGGTACAGGCGAATATTATCGACCGGTATAAAAACATCAATAACCCGCAGGGCAACTCGCCCATCGCACCCCCCGGGGCAACTTATGTAAGTGCAAGTACACTCTATCCGGACCAGGAAGACCTGGATCATGATAATACGATGAACGAACTGGAAGAATATTTCGAATATAAAGTAAATCTCGTGCCCGACTCTATGGCTGTTGGCAGGAATTTCATTGCCGATTCCCGGACCTTTCTGCAAACGGGTGACACGACGCGGGAAACCTGGTACCAGTTCCGGATTCCGATCAATGCCTACGCACAGAAAGTGGGTAATATCCCGGATTTTAAATCGATCCGTTTTATTCGTATGTATATGACCGGGTTTACGGATTCTGTCGTTTGCCGGTTTGCAGAATTCCAGCTGATCCGGGATTCCTGGAGGAATTTTAATTATTTACTGGATACATCAGGACTATACATTCCGATTCCGGCCAACACTCCGACCACCGTGGATGTGACGGCGGTGAATATTGAACAGAATAGTTCCCGCACACCCATTCCTTACGTAGTACCACCGGGTATTGAACGTCAGCAACAGTTGAGTACGAACAATGTGAATTTGCTATTGAACGAACAGGCCCTGAGTTTGCAGATCGGCACGCTGATTCCCGGGGAATCCCGTGGTGTTTATAAAAACACCAATTATGATTTACGCCGGTATGGAAACATGGATATGTTCATTCACGCGGAAGCCCGGGGTGCACCGAATGCAGTAGTAACAGGACAGATTGCTGCCGTCATACGCCTGGGAAGTGACTTCATCAGTAATTTTTATGAGATACGGATTCCGCTGGAAGTGACGCCCTGGGGTGCAACGCTGCCTGCATCCATCTGGCCGGATTCCAATAACCTCAACCTCACTTTGCAGCGACTGGTACAATTGAAAACAGACAGGAATGCGACAGGTAATACAACAGGTTATTACCAGGAAATTGATACCGCTAATAAAAGGGCTTACTCTGTTTTTGGAAGCCCCAACCTGGCCCAGGTCCAGGCCATTTTCCTCGGTGTGGAAAATATTTCGAATCAACCCATCACTACGGAAGTATGGTTTGACGAACTGAGGCTGTCAGATATTAACGATCATGCCGGTTACGCCGCGAACGGACGGGTGGATATAAAAATTGCCGACCTGGGAACGCTTTATTTGTCGGGAAGTGTCAAATCCATAGGATTTGGTTCTATTGACCAGGGCATTCAGAACCGGTCATTCGATGCAACGACCCAGCTGGATATGGCCACCAACCTGGAACTCGGCAAACTCTTTCCCAGGAACCTGGCATTGTCCATACCTTTTTACGGGAGCGTATCCCGAACGGTAGCCACACCGGAATATGATCCCTACGATATGGACATCACGCTGCAAAATGAGCTGAATGCCACACCGCCGGCGTCGCGGGATTCGGTCCTGGATGTAGCTATTGATTATTCCCTCGTCAGGAGCTTCAATTTTACCAATGTCAGGAAAAATAATATTACAGGAAAAAAATTAAAGCTCTGGAGTATTGAAAATTTCGACCTGAGTTATTCATTCACCCATACTAATCGCCACAATCCCATTGCACTGGAGGATGAATTGAAAGTATACAAGGGCGGTCTGGGGTACAATTATGTGGGCACACCCAAATACTGGGAGCCTTTTAAAAAAATGATTAAATCCAAATCGCCCTGGTACGCATTGATCAAAGATTTTAACCTGAATCCGGTGCCCGCTGTGCTGACATTCCGCGGAGACGTCGTAAGGCAGTATGGTGTTTACCAGGCGAGAAATGTAGGCGGTGGAAAATACCAGATACCGCAAACCTTTAATAAATTTTTCACCATCGACCGCACCTATGTTTTGCGATGGGACATCACGAGATCCATAAATATTGATTTTGCGGCGACCAATAAAAGCTGGGTGGATGAAGACAGCGGGGCTTTGAATAAGGCGCAGAAAAAACAGATGTGGGACAATTTTTTCAAAGGCGGACGGACGATACAATATATGCAGACGGCAAACTTTACCTATACCGTACCTACGAATAAACTGCCGATCATCGACTGGACCACACTCCGGCTCGGATATGGATCTTCTTATCAGTGGACGGGAGCATCTACGCTGGCCACCCAGCTGGGTAATTTTATTCAGAATACGCAGAAGAAAGATGCATCTGCCGATCTGAATTTCTCGCGACTATATACCAAGTGGCGACTACTCCGGGACCTGGACCAGGGGGCTGCCAATGCGCCGCCGCCCAATCTGCCGGGGAAAAAGAACGACAGCCTCAAACAGAAAAAACCTCCCGTTGACTATGCGGATGCATATCACCTGACGGGTGTCTTGAAAGGCATTGCTAAAATCCTGACTTCGGTCAAAGACATCAATATTAATTATTCTGAAATATCTGCATCCACCATTTACGGTTATATGGACAGTACCCATTTCCTGGGTATGGATCTGAAATCCAATGAGCCGGGATGGGGATATGTTTTTGGTCAGCAACCGGATACCAGTTATGTGAACCGGTTGGGGAAGAAAGGATTGCTGACCACCGATACCCTGTTTAATTTTCAAAACCAGGCCAGCTATAACCAAATCATGACCATCGCAGCACAAATTCAACCCGTGCGCGATTTAAACATCACCGTGAATGTGAGCAAAAGTTTTGGAAAGAATTATACGGAGCTCTATAAAGATACCACCGGGAACGGATCCTTTGCCAGACTCAATCCCTATACTGCCGGAAGTTTCAGTATCAGTTTTATTTCTGTAAAAACACTTTTCCAGGGCAGCAATAGTTCAAACCAGATCTCTTCCACTTTCCAGACTTTTGAAAATTACCGTTCCGTTATTTCGGCGCGCCTGGGTAAACAAAACCCTTATTCTGCGGGCCAGCAAACGGCAGATGGTTATGCAAAAGGTTATGGGAAATATGCGCAGGATGTTTTGATTCCCGCATTCATCGCCGCATATAGTGGTAAATCCCCGAACTCTGTTGCCCTGGTACAGGAAGACAATCCGAACATTAAATTCAATCCGTTTGCGGGTTATTTACCCAAGCCGAACTGGCGGCTCACGTACAACGGCTTGTCCAGGATTCCGGGAATGGAAAAGATATTTACCAACTTCAGTATTTCAGACGGCTATTCCAGCACCCTGAGTATGAACTCTTACAATTCCAATCTGAATTACCAGGATCCCTTTGGAATCCGGCAGCCCGGATTCATCGATACGCTCACTGGAAATTTTGTGCCCTATTTCATGGTGCCCAATATTACCATCAGTGAACAGTTCGCACCGCTGATTGATATAGATATGCAATTCGTGAATCAGCTCCAGGTAAAAGTGGGTTACAGCAAATCCCGTCAGCTGAGCCTGAGCCTGATCGATTACCAGATGAGTGAGAGCCGGTCGACGGAGTTTGTATTTGGCCTTGGATTTCGCAAACGCGGAGTGCCTCTTCCTTTCAAAATACAGGTGATGGGAAAGAATGGACTGACGAACCGGTTGGAGAACGATATGACCCTGCGCCTGGACATGAGTTTCCGGGATGATGCCACTACCAATAGTTATCTGGATCAGAATGCTGCCGTGCCGGTAGGCGGGCAGCAGGTGATCAGTATTTCTCCATCTTTGGATTATGTCGTCAACAATCGCATCAACCTGAAATTATATTTTGACGAGCGACGAACGGTACCCAAAATTTCCAGCTCTCCTCCGGTAACAACAACCCGTGCGGGAATATCGATACGGATTTCTTTGGCAGAAATGGCGGCACAGCAACCCAAGCCGAAATAAGGCCTAACGCTTAACGCTTAACGCCTAATGCTTAAGGCTTAAGGCATCCGCCATCCGCCATCCGCCAACCGCCAACCGTCAACCGTCAACCGTCAACGGTCAACCGTCAATCATCTTTACACGCTTTCCTTAAACAGGTAAAAAGAATTCGCCTGGGCCAGGCAGGTCATCTCCAATTCGTTTATGCATACATGTGGGGGACGTGAAGCGGCATAGAAAACCACATCGGCAATATCTTCTGCATGCAGGGGCTCGTATCCTTCGTACACTTTTTTTGCTTCGCCTGCATCCTGCCTGAGCCTGACGAGTGAGAATTCTGTTTCGGCTGCTCCGGGATGAATCACCGTCACTTTTATTTTATGGGGAAGCAAATCAATACGCATGGATTCCGAAATAGCCTGAACAGCATGTTTGGTTGCGCAATACACATTTCCTTTCTGATAAACCTGTTTCCCGGCAGTGGAACCGATATTGATGATATGTCCGGTTTGGCGCGGGATCATCAAAGGCAAAACGGCTTTGGAAACATACAGCAGGCCTTTCAGGTTGGTATCGATCATGGTTTCCCAGTCGTCGAGAGAAGCTTCATCAAAAAGATCCCTTCCCAGGGCCAGGCCCGCATTGTTCAATAACAGATCGATGTTTTTCCATTTTTCCGGAAGCGTTCTAAAAGCCTGTTCAACAGCAGACCGGTCCTGAACATCAAAGTGCAGGATCCATATTTCAACGCCGAATTTTTTTTCGAGCAGGGCTTTGAGTTCTTTTAACTTGTCTGCTCTTCTCCCGGTGATGATCAGGTTATATCCGTTCTCTGCAAATAAACGGGCACAGGCTTCTCCAAATCCGGA
>DATCAO010000540.1:0-8082 GCA_036512575.1 Puia sp. | reverse complement strand
TGATGGCCGGGATATACAATTGCCCTTTTTGTTCTGTAGGATAACTGATCCTGAATTTGGGCCAGAGGTTCAGACGCATGCTCTCGCTGATCAGGGTAAAGGATCCGCTGATCAGGGCCTGGCTGGCAATTATGGCAGCGGCGGTGGCGATTACGATACCGGGGATGAGGAACCATTCCGGCATGATGCTGTAAAAAACATTGTTATGCGCAGTATCGAAAACTTTTCCCAGTTGGTTGTGTAAAAGCCAGGCACCCTGACCCAGATAATTCAAGATCAGGCAGGTCTTCACATAGATCCAGGAGATGCGGATATTGGTCTTGCCGCAATGTCCGAGGTCGGAGTACAGTGCTTCTGCCCCCGTGGTACATAGAAAAACGGCCCCGAGAATCCAGAAACCTTTGGGGTAGGTAGTCAGCAGCTCGATCGCATATACGGGGTTGAGTGCTTTGAAAATATGGAGGTCGTCCAGCAAATGACCCGATCCCAGAACCGCCATCATACCAAACCAGATAAACATAATGGGACCAAACATTTTTCCAATATAATCACTGCCAAACTGTTGCAGGAAAAAAAGCACGACCATAATGCCCAGCACGATAATCACGATGGTATCCTGCGGAATATAATTGAGGCTGGGTAATTGCCTCAAACCTTCGATAGCAGAAGTTACAGATATGGGCGGTGTAATCATCCCGTCGGCAAGCAGTGCCGCTCCGCCAATCATGGCCGGAAGAACCAACCAGCGGCGCTGGCGGCGCACGAGGGCATATAAAGAAAATATGCCGCCTTCACCCTTGTTGTCTGCATTGAGGGTTAGCCACACATATTTTATAGTAGTCTGCAGGGTGAGTGTCCAGATGATACAGGAAAGGCTTCCTACAATCAATAATTCGCTGATGGTGCGACCGTTGATGATGGCATTGAGTACATAGAGCGGAGAAGTCCCGATGTCTCCGTAAATAATACCTAAAGCAATTACCAGGCTGCCGAGAGTAACCTTGTCAATTTGTTTGCTCACTAGTGTGCAAGTTATATTGGTTTCAATTCGGACTTGAACTTTTTATACGGCAACAATCGGCAATTGTATATCAGGCGATCGGCACAAAGATATAGGGAATAGGATGAAATTAACAGAATCTCAGCATAGTTTTGAGTAACTTGGCGCCCATACCAATCTTCCTAAGCGCTTTTTTATGAATTTACGATTACTTGGCCTGCTGCTCTCTTTTCCCCTTTTCATGCAGGCTCAACACATTTCCTATTCTGAACCGGAATCGGACGACACCAGGAGAACAGATCATGAAATTATCGGAAGGGTTTCCGAGAATATTCTGATTTTTAAGAATAACCGTACCGACAATGCCATCTCGATTTACGGTCCGGATATGAAACTGCTCCAGCGAGTTGCCCTTCCCTTTCTCCCGGAGAAATTTAATAATGTCGAATTCGTCAAGTACCCCGATTTTTTTTACCTGTTATGCGAATACCAGAAAAAAAATATTGTTCACCTGGTTGCCTACAAAATGGATAAACAGGCCCAGGTGATTGGCGAACCCGTCGAATTGGATACCACCCAGATCAGCGGGTCAAGTACCAATAAGATCTATACCAACCTGTACAGCGAAGACAAGCAGTACCTGATGGCTGTGAAAATCAATACGAAGAACCCGAAATCATTCATTTTTACCACTTTTCTTTTTGATAAGAACCTGGAATTGTTAGACAGGCACAGGATCATTATGGGAATTCAGGATCACGCCGATTATTTTTCAAATTTTGAAGTGGACAATGATGGGCAACTGGTCTTTACCCGGTTTGCACGCCTGGGATCAGGCGATTATTTAAATCATGTGGCATTTGTAACCAAGGGCCCGAAGGCAGATACATTTGCTATCCGGGATATAGGCGCTGAGGACCGGGTTCTGGATGAATTGAAACTGCAGGTAGACAACTATAACAAACGATACCTGCTCTCGGCGTTTTACTACAAACAAAAGAGGGGCAATATCGAAGGACTCTTTACTGTGATCTGGGACAAAACTTCTGATACCAAATACAAGGAGGTCGTTACCGTTTTTAACGACGACCTACGGGTCATGGCCAAGAGTTCGGAAAACAGCGAAAAAATGGCTTTTAATGATTACTTCATCAAAAGGATCGTTCCAAAAAAAGACGGCGGGTACCTCATGATCAGTGAAGTGGAATACACCACGACCCGGGGATCTTCCTATAATCGAAGCGACTATCTCTACGGGCCAATGAACCCCGCTGATTTTTACTCACCTTATTATAATCCCTACTCCCCCTATTCTCCATACTACCGTTATGGAGGCGGCCAGGCAACCCGGTACAATGCGGAGAATATTATGATACTTTCCTTCGACAAGAACAGCAATATGGAATGGAGTAATGTAATTCCCAAAAGCCAGTTCGACGACGAAGGCATGAATCAGATCTCTTATCAAACCATGAATACCGGAGGGGAGCTGCATTTTTTATACAATCAGGTTGACAAGCGAACGATGCTCCTGATGGACCAGAGCATTTCTGCCGACGGCAAGATTACCCGACTGCCTACTTTTCACAACCTGGATAAGGGATATGTATTTTTGCCGCGACTGGCAAAACAGGTGTCCAGTAATCAAATTGTAATACCTTGCCAGTACAGGAATTATCTTTGCTTCGCAAAAATAGATTTTTAAAACCCCTTCGGTGATCGGTATTTTCAAACAAAAGGCATCTGCCAATGCTTTGTTGCTTTTCGTATATGCATTGGTGTTGAAGTTCCCGCTGTTCCTTCATCCCTTCTTTCCCGTCCTGCATGCGGAGGATAATTATCTGTACCGGTTTGTCCTGACCGCACTTTCCTCATTGTTTGGGCACGCAGCCCTTCCTTTTTCCATTCTGACTTTTATCATTCTTTTTTCTCAGGCCACATTACTGAACACCATCTGCAATTATCACAAAATGCTTCCCCGGGCCACCTACTTACCGGCGATGTGTTATATCCTGATCACTTCGCTGTTGCCGGATTGGGGACATTTTTCAGCCCCCCTGCTGATTAATACCATCATGATCTGGTGCTGGTACCGGATGGTCGCGCTTTATAATAATAACAGCCCGATCACTTCAATTTTTAATATCGGGGTCTTAATCGGGCTGGCCACGCTGCTCTATATGCCGGCCATTGCATTTCTGATCATGCTGTTTTTTGCCCTGTTGATTATGCGTCCGTTTCGAATTCAGGAATGGTTTGTGGGATTTATAGGTTTTACTTCTCCTTATTATTTTCTCATCCTGATCCTCTATTTCGTTCATCAGCTGCACTGGAATAATCTCGTGCCCCATATCCGCTTCACATTCCCGGCAATTCCGGGGTCAGTGTGGATCATTGCATCCATCAGCCTGCTGGTAATTCCTTTTATTATTGGCGGGATGTATGTTCAGAATAACCTGAACAAAATGCTGATCCACGTGCGGAAAAGCTGGAGTCTGTTGCTGGTCTACCTGATTGCTGCCGTACTCGTGATCATCATCAACAAGGCCGGATCTTACGAGAACTGGATCGTCACCGCCATGCCCTTTGCCGTTTTCCACGCTGCTGCATATTATTATCCAGTGAACCGGTTCCTGATCAACACCCTGCACTGGATATGTTTTAGTGTGGCGGTCGTGATTAATTACTTTTTATAGTAGTTAGTTGTCAGTTGTTAGTTGTTAGTTGCATTTCCGTTGATATTCATTGCCGGATTTGCTAATATTCCAACAATTGACTTCAGCACTAACAATTAACAACTGACAACTAACAACTAAAAATTAATATTTACCTTTGTCTTACTAAACTGAACGAATGAAATTTGGCGTCGTCGTTTTTCCGGGCTCGAATTGCGATCGGGATATGCAAACCGCGCTGCAGGATGATCTCGGTTATGAAGTGGTGATGTTGTGGCATAAGGATACCGACTTGGGGATGTTTTCCACTGAAGATTGTATTGTGCTTCCCGGAGGATTCTCTTATGGAGACTATCTCCGCTGCGGCGCCATCGCCAGATTCAGTCCCCTGATGCAGCCCATCCAGAAGTTTGCTGCGAAGGGCGGCATGGTACTTGGCGTTTGTAACGGGTTCCAGGTATTATGCGAATCCCATCTTTTACCCGGGGTTTTATTAAGGAATGCTAATCAGCAGTTTATCGGGAAGAATATTTGTATGAAAACTGATAATGGACCTGCACTGAAGATACCCATTGCCCACGGCGAAGGCAGGTATTATGCCAGCGATAAAATACTGGACGAGATGCAATCCAACGGTCAGCTGCTCTGGAAATATTGCGATGCGGTAGGAAATATCACACCGGAAGCAAACCCGAATGGCAGCACACGAAACATCGCCGGAATTTGCAATAAAGATCGTAATGTGATCGGCCTGATGCCCCATCCGGAGCGCGCGGTTTCCCCATTCCTCGGAAATACTGACGGCCGCAAATTGTTTCAACAAATCTTTAACAGCAGGAACCTTCAGTCTTCCGGGCGACATATTGCTATGGCCATACCTTAGTATCTTCACAGGCCATGCAAATAAAATCCGGGTATTTATTTTTTCTGTTCATTTTGTTTTTCGTTAAGGGATGGTGCCAGGACAGCACTGCCGTTACATGGTCTGCGCATACAGACAAATCAAACGCCGGTGTTTACAAACTCATTTTTGATGCCCATATTAAACCCGGATGGCAACTATATGGTCCTAGTCAGGATCTGAGCGGCACCGCTTCGATGGAACTGAACTTTGCGGACAGTATTTTTTCTCAGCAGGCGCCCTTTACTGCGGAAGGCGCGGGACATCAGCAACCGGTCGCTCTTTTTAATAACCAGTCTTTTTTACTTTACACAGGCGAGACCCGTTTGTCGGTCCCTTTGCAGATAAAAGGAACAGTACCGGCGAGGATTTTCGGATCACTGACTTACTATTACGGCAAAGCTGATTCGTTCTATTCGGGAAATTATACATTCAGCGCCGCCCTGGAAGGGGGTCTTCAAACGGGCACGCGCATCCGCATTCCGAGTTTCGACCTCCTGCATCCGGTTAGTTCCTGCGGTGATACCGGAACCTCGGGCAAGGGGCTGCTCAGCATTTTCCTTTTGGGATTGCTGGGCGGATTTATCGCATTGCTCACTCCCTGTGTGTTTCCACTGATACCACTCACGGTTTCTTTTTTCACCAAAAGAAGCACCAGCCCGGGAACGGGCCGTGCGCATGCCATGTTATATGGATTCTTCATCTTCCTGATTTACGTATTACTCAGCCTGCCCTTTCACCTCCTGGATCATACTGATCCGGAGATTCTGAATAATATTTCCACCAATGTCTGGCTCAACCTGGTCTTTTTTGTCATATTCGTGGTTTTTGCGATTTCCTTTTTTGGATATTTCGAAATCACATTGCCCGGCAGCGTCGCCAACACCGTCAACAGTAAATCAGGCGGCACCACGATTGCCGGAATTTTCTTTATGGCCCTGACCCTGGCCATCGTATCTTTTTCCTGCACCGGCCCCATCCTCGGTTCCCTGCTCGCCGGTGCCCTCAGCAATCACGGTGGTGCAATCCAGCTGAGTTTTGGTATGGGTGGATTCGGTCTTGGACTGGCTCTTCCCTTTGCTCTCTTTGCACTTTTTCCCGGATGGCTGGGTTCGCTGCCCCGCTCCGGAGGCTGGCTGGGTTCCGTGAAAGTGGTGTTGGGATTCCTTGAGCTGGCCATGGCCATTAAATTTCTTTCCAATGCGGACCTCGTGGAGCAATGGGGACTGGTGAAACGTGAGATATTTATCGGATTCTGGGTACTCATCGGGTTACTGATTACATTATACTTGTTTGGGAAAATCCGCTTCCCCCACGACAGCCCGGTTAAGAAATTCAGCCTGGCGCGGATTGTTTTTCTCATTTTTTTTGGACTCAGCACCGTTTACCTTATCCCCGGACTCACCAATACGCCCGCTGCCAACTTAACCCTGATCAGCGGATTCCCGCCCCCTCTTTGTTATTCGGTCTATAAAAACCCGGTGAATTGTGCACGGGGTGTGGAGCCCCTGAGGGACTATGAGGAAGCCCTGGCACTGGCCAGAAAACTGCACAAGCCGGTCCTGATCGACTTTACCGGCTGGGCCTGCGTGAACTGCCGTCGTATGGAAGAAAATGTATGGACCGACCCCGAAGTCAGGAAGAGAATGCTCGATTCCTTTGTAGTGGTGTCCCTGTATGTGGATGAACGCCGTCTGCTGCCCGCCGGAGCCCAAATGGTTTATTCAACCAAAGATGGAGCTCAGAAGAATATCATTACGGTAGGGGATAAATGGGCCACTTTTCAGTCGGAAAACTTTAATGCCGTGTCCCAGCCCCAGTACGCACTCGTCAGCCCCGGGGAAAAAATACTCACCTACACCAAGGGCTATACCCCCAAAGCCCGCGAATTCAGCCAGTGGCTGGACTGTGGTCTGGAAGCTTTCCGGAAATAAGTCACCAATAGGTTCAAAGAGAGATTTTCCATCAGTAATTGGGAATGGCCCACCCTTTATTCATATTAGTCGGAAAGCGTTTTGGGTTCAAGGAGATTCACTATTGTTTAACCAGAGAATAATACGGATATAACTAGGAAATAATAGGGGTATAACTGGGATTTTTCCCCTGTTATACTCCTGTTATTTCCCTGTTATATCCCTGTTATATCCCTGTTATATCCCTGTTTTATCTGAACTAATCTTTAACAAAACACCAATGGAGATTGAACAGCTCTGGAATGGAGTAGAAACAAAAAAGGCCGTCCCGATCAGGAGACAGCCTTTTAAAAGGGTGTAAAATTTTGCTAGAGGGCGATCCTTTTTTCAACCATCATTTTACGCAGGTTGATCAGACCATAGCGCATCCGGCCCAGGGCCGTGTTGATGCTGCAGTTGGTCAGGGAAGCGATTTCCTTAAAGCTCAGGTCGGCATAATGCCGCAGGATGATCACTTCGCGCTGATCCTCAGGAAGCAGGTCAAGCATGCGCTTCACGCGGTCATGGCTCTGCCTTTTCATGATTTTGACATCAGCACCGTCTTCAGTAAAATTGATGACTTCAAAAATGTCCCGGTCATCGCTGGTTTTGATGGCGGGGGTCCTTTTCACCTTGCGGAAATGGTCTACGCAGAGGTTGTGCGCAATACGCATTGCCCAGGGAAGGAATTTGCCTTCTTCTGTGTACCGCCCACCACGGATGGTGTCGATAATCTTAATCAGAACATCCTGGAAAATGTCCTCAGCCAGATACTTGTCTTTGACGAGGAAGAGAATGGAAGTGTACAGCTTGTCCTTGTGGCGGATTACGAGGGCTTCAAGAGCCTGTAAGTCGCCGTCGCGAAATGAATGGATTAATTCATGATCGGTTTTCGTACGTAGCGAATTCATAAACTTCTACGGTTTTTAAAGGTGATAGGATATATGTTGGATTTATAAAAAAAAACGTTTGGCTTTTCGGTGTAGAAGTGCTTACTCTATAAAATTATTTTATTGTGTTGTAAAATGTTAATCAGTGTTTAAAGATATACAATTTTTGGAAAAAACAACATTTTGGGAAAACTATTTGTTTTAGATGTTCCCCACCTACTTTCCCGCTATGGGAAACCGCCTTCTAATTGTTTCACTTCCAATATATTTGTTTTTCCAATTTATGTCAACATCAGTCAAAGCCAGAAAACCTTCATCCATACCTGCACGGGTTTCCATCCTCGATTCCATACAAATAAAAGGAGCTAGGGTACATAACCTGAAGAATATTTCAGTTGATTTTCCACGCAATAAATTTATTGTGGTGACCGGTGTATCAGGTTCAGGAAAATCTTCGTTGACCATCGATACCCTGTTTGCGGAGGGCCAGCGCCGTTATGCCGAAAGCCTCAGTGCCTATGCCCGTCAGTTTATGGCCCGGATGGATAAGCCCGATGTAGATTACATCAAGGGACTCTGCCCTGCCATTGCCATAGAGCAGAAAGTGACCACCCGCACTCCCCGTTCAACGGTCGGCAGCATGACCGAGCTGTATGATTATCTC
>DATCAO010000539.1:0-7812 GCA_036512575.1 Puia sp. | reverse complement strand
AAGAATGATCTTTCTTTTGGGTACTTGTCAAAATTACAATCATCAATAAAAAAGTTAGTATGAATTCTAAAAAGTATGATTGAACATCTGAACCACTGGGAATTGTCGCTCCCAATAAGTCATTAGTGGGAAACAGGTAATGCAAAAGATAACTGGCCAAAAGAGCACCTGCCAATTGAGCAAAAATGTAAGGAGCTAAATGCCGCCACCTAAATCTTTTAGATACGCAAAGGGCAATACTAACGGCAGGATTTATGTGCGCGCCTGATATATGACCGAATGATAAAATCATAGCCATTACAATTAATCCGAATGTAATCGCGATTCCCAGGTGGGTTATAACTCCGTTAGATTCCTGGTTTATGACAATTGCACCAGTACCACAAAAAACAAGACCAAACGTGCCCAGAAATTCCCCTGTCAGCCTTTTAAGCATATTATTAATTTGAACAGCACCCGGGCTCACAACAAGGTTCCACTCCTTTTTCGGCGTATACGGTGACACTGTAGATACCCGTTCCGGAACTATTGAACTGCCTGATTTCATCCGGGGACAAATAATTACTGAGAATATCATCGGGAACAATGATGGGTTTTTCTTTTTGAACCAACACGTTTTTGAATCCATTAATATCGATCAGTTCCATGTATGCCTGTTTTTGGATGGCACCCGCTACGCAGCCTGCATACATTTCAGCAGCGTCACGTATTTTAGTTGGCAGGGTACCCACCAATACGATATCAGAAATACTAAAATGCCCTCCTGGTTTTAAAACCCGGTTGATTTCTTTAAATACACCATCTTTATTTGGTACGAGGTTCAAAACACAATTACTGACAATCACATCAGCCGTGTTGGCTGTAACCGGCATTTTCTCTATATCACCCTTTCTGAATTCGACATTATGAAAACCCAGCTTTTCCGCATTCGTCCTTGCTTTATTGATCATAGCATCTGTAAAATCTATCCCAATTACTTTACCCGTTTCACCGGTTTCTGATCGGGCAATGAAAGCGTCATTTCCGGCGCCGGATCCAAGATCGATAACTATATCGCCTTTCTTTATTTTAGCAAACTGTGTAGGAAGACCACAACCAAGCCCCAAATCAGCGTCCGGGTTATAACCCTCCAGGTTCGTATAATCATCGGTCATGATATTATATACCTCCGTTGTGCAACATCCGGATCCGCAACAGGAAGCCTCGTTGCTATCCTTGTCCTGAAGGGCGATCTCGCTATATTTCTGGCGCACCATTTCCTTAATTTGTTCCTGATTTTCCATGAATTATTTTTTATATGGTTAGTGAACTCGTACTGGCTAAATCCAATATCTGGCTATGCTGGATTCCTCGATAAACCCCTCAATGGTAAGTTTTATTACATCCCTTACTTCGCGAGTATGTTGTAAAACCTCCTCTTCTGTCCCTTTGAAAGTGGATGGGTCCTCAAATGACCAGGCAATTCTTTTAACCTTTCCCGGGAATATGGGACACTGTTCCGCGCTGGCTTCATCGCAGACAGTTACTACGGCATTATACATGGCTCCCTTTCGGAAAAGGTCGAATACACTTTGCGTGCCCTTATTACTTAGGTCAATACCTACTTCCTGCATGACCTTTACAACATTTTGATTTAACTTGCCCGGTTCCAGTCCGGCACTTTCAGCCATATATTTTCCTTCTCCGTACTTATTCAGAAAGGCTTCAGCCATCTGGCTGCGGGCTGAGTTATGAATACATACAAATAAAACCTTGTGATAGGAATCTGACATAAAAGTAGATTGATTGGTTTAATGCAATATGGCTATAGTCGCAGGCAAAAAAATAGATTAACAGCACTTATCACTATTGTCATAACTCACAAAAAAGGAGTCTAAAGTCGTTTTAAATTGTTTCCAGACCTTTGGATCAATACAGTAGCAAACACTCGTCCCTTCGATTGTTCCTTGTATTAGACCTGCATTTTTCAGTTCCTTCAGGTGTTGGGATATCGTCGGCTGAGCGAGGCCCAGTTCATCGACCAAATCACCACAGATACAGGAATTGCTCTTAATAATTTGCTGTATAATAGCAACCCTGGCAGGGTGACCAAGCGCCTTGAACATCGTCGCCAGCTTATTCTGTTTATCTGAAAATATTTCTGTTTTTGTAAGTCCCATGATCTCTATAACGCAATATTACGATTGAAAGTTTGAATATCAAATAATATTTTCTTATTCTAGTTGCCCTATTTGTACTCTAACAAATAAAAAAGCCACGCAAATTATTCATTTACATGGCTTTATCTTTTTATTTTGTGGTGTGGGGCGAGCTGTAAGTGCTTAACTTCCATTAACTTATATAGCTTTGAAAACATGTTTATCTCTAAAAATCAGAACGTTGAGATTTTTGTAAACAAGTGAGATTAGGAATTATTCGGATGAAGTAAGAAAAACTGTCCCGGTCCTTCAAAATCTCAAGCAATAATTTTGTAAAGGGGATTTGAATATGTTGCACGTGAATCTATATCTGTACCAGCCAAAAATAGAAAGGCCAACCCGCATTTTCGCTAGATTTTTCTGTAATGGCCTCCGCTTCAAATATAAGACCGGGATAAGTATTCATCCCCAATTCTGGGATTTCGACAAGCAAAGAATAAAGTCTACTACAAAGGTACCCCACCATCTCGAGCTCAATAACCAACTTGAAGTGTTGGACTTAAACAATATAAATCTAAAACTTTTTGCTTGTCAATATGGCGAATAAGGTTTTCAGTCAAAACTGGCAATGCTGTTTGATTTCTTTTTTGATTTGGTCTAATAAATCTTTTGCTGTTTGTTCGTAAAAAATTCCACTTAATGCTATTGTGTTTCCGCTAAAAGGTTCAACAATTGAAGCAACTTGAACTATTGTGTTATTAGTTACTGCCCCAAGTTTTGCATACTCATTGTCTGTCAAAAATTTGTGTCGCTTGATTTGTTTGTTAGTCATAAAACTTTTGTTGTTCAATACTATCAAAGCAAATATAAATGTCATAGTATTTTGTGTCTTTTGAATACTGAATGTAGCTGCTGTCAATGAAGTCGAACGGCAGACAGTTGTTAAAACTAATTATCAAAACAATCGTTCCGGCGGTGGCTTTATTCCCTGCAGGCGTATATAAATTGTCGTTTGTCCGCGATGATGCGTCTGGTGCTCAAAGGCTTTCATCATCAATGCGTAGCGTGTTTCATTATTCATCGATTTTATTGTTTCTCCCCATTTTGTAACGTCCGATGATTTAACAGCATTAATGCAATAATCGTAGCTGGCAGTTACATAATACATCACTGAGTCTTTAGCCTGTGCTCTGGAGCTGTGTTCAAGGTCTATCTTAAAAAAAGAAGGCTTAGGCTGGTCGCTTGCTGCAGACATCAGCAGTAAATTGCCCGATGCAAGGTGCAGCATTTGTTGTGCAAAGCTGCGTATGCTGTCAACCACTTTAAATGAATATTTATCTGCAGGCATGGTGTTTAAGTAATCAATTGTATATGTCTTTGCTCTTTCCCAGTCTTTTACCATTTGTGTTTTTACATCATTTATTCTAAGCGACTGAGCTTTAAGTTCCTCAGGCTTTAATGCAATCAACCAAAATGCAAATAATGTTGTGGGCAGCAAAATCTTTTTCATGATATGATTTTTGGCATACAATAAAAAAATATTTATATAAAAGAATAAATTAAGGAATCACTTGTTGTGCGATTTAATGTTATATAATATCTCCGGATTTTTTTGGGGCAGTCATGAGAGCTGTGTCAGAATAAGGTTGCCACCAACGCTTAGATATTGCCGAAGGCGGCTTAAAGTTATTTAAATTTCAGTGTCTGTTGCCGCTTTTGGCAATATCTATGTTAGCTGATGTTGCTCAACTGTCCAGGGTATTAGCAGTTGCATAGGAAGAAATAATTTTATCAAGGGCCGATTGATAATGTTATTTCTTCAGTTCAGGGCAGACCAACACTACCTTACTCCTTTCTTCAGATTGTCGTTGGGTTGGCTACGGGTTAAAAAACCTCTTTTTACTGAGGTTAATACCTATCTTCTTTACAGAGCCTTGTCCCGATTTTTCCCGAACTTCAACTGGTGAGCCGATCGCTCATGCTTTGATAAATAAATTTCTCACGCATTCGTAATTTCCATATATCCATAGCAAACTTATTTATTGCCTTGTCTGCAAATAGTGCAACAGCTTTTGTCAACGCGGCAAAACCACCTATTATAATCCAGTCTCTACCGGTACCCCTGAATGGAGGAGTCCACTGCTGCATAACGTCACTCACCAACAAGACAAAATAGGTGCGGGGTGTAATTTTATTTTAACGATTTTCCCCAAGGCATTTTCCATAAATGCTGCGGCTTGTTATCTTTTGTCAGTTTTATTTTTATCTTCCTGTTTCTTGTTTTTTCTTTCCGCCTTCTTTTATTTGCGCTTTTCCTGTCTCATCTCCTTCCTGGTTTTTTTTATGCTCTGTTTTATTTACTAACATTCCACCCGAATTAGTTACCCCTTTTTTTATTGGTGAATCTTTTGCCTCACCGTTTAAGGAGTTAATGTTTACTGAATTTTCTAGCGAAGGATAGAGTGCCTGGATAAAGGCGTTTTTAAACACCTGACCAATGATTTGCCATATATCTATATTCGGATTTTTGATATTGCCTTCAAACTCCACTTTAGTAGCCAGTTGTTCTTTGTTGTGATTCTTGAACACCCAAGCGATCGCTTCCACCACCGCCTCATAGGCAATTTTCAGTGGTTTCTCCTTGTCTTTTTCCCAATTCACCACTTTCAGGTTCTTGATAATTGGCTTGGTATAACCCGTAATCTTACCATTTTTTGCCGCGGCCTCTGTATAAATGCTGATTTCTCCCGACTTGATGTCGAACTTCGCAAGAGCGTCAATGAAATTATTAAGGTTGGCCAGGTTAAGTCCTTCAAGTTTTGCCTTTCCATCAAAGGTTGGTGTTTTTGCCAGAGCATCCATTTTCATGCTGGCTGTTGCTTTACCACCATACACATCAGCAGATGCTGTAATAGTCGAGGGCAACAATTCTTTATTTTTTTCCGCATTATTCAGGTTTTCTGCGAGTATGTGTACTTCCTTAGTATAGAGGTCAAATGTTGGTTTACTATGGAAATCACGGTAGTGAATCTGACCTTCGACGATTTCAAACTTATTCAGTTTTAATGGCATAAGCTTTTTTACAACGTCCGTCCAACTGGAATCGATTTTCGTTTGACTGGTTTCTTCGGTTGGTCCTTTCACAAAATTCAGAATAGGCTGATCGACCTCTATTTCTCCGACAATCCGCCCGTGCAGGAGTGACGCCCATTGCAGACTCAGGTCGATCAGTGGTGAGGAAAAAAAAGGCACAGGAATCTTGCCGCCGGTCTTTTCCAGTTTCATTGATTTGATTCTGTAAGCGCCGCGAATGAGTGCTACATCGATGTCTTCTACGTGTCCTGTATACCCTGGAATATGTTGAAGTTCTTTATTGACCAGTCTTAGCAGGATATAAGGCAGCGCAATCCGAGCCGCAAAGAGTAAAACCAATAGCGATCCTAAAATGATGACAAGTCTCTTTCGCGCTTTTACAAATGCATACAAGCTTTTTTTCATGATAATTGTTTAAACCGGAATTGTAAGCCTATATTTAATAACAACCGTGGGTAAATTACTCTACATCAGAAGCCTCAGGACGCCAAAATAAAAGCGGTGTCGCTACCACTTGCCTTTGTAAAAGCGACTGCAAAGCATTCAGAAACGCTGGAAATACAAACAGGATTTTCCGTTTGCATGGTTTAAATTTTAATACTTTATAATAAGGTAAAAACCGAGCCAGCATTTTTCCTGTTCGGCATCCGGTTTTTGGTGGCATGAATATTGAACCTTTACACGATTCTATATGAAGACGGGGAAGAGTAAAGAATTTTCGGTTAAAAAAATCTGGGGAGTTATTAAGGACTCAGGCAATGGTTTTATTGACGACAAATTAATGAAGCTGAGCGGCGCTCTTTCTTATTATATGGTATTTTCCATGGGACCACTCCTGTTGATCATAATTACGATGTGCAGTGTCATTTTTGGACGTGATGCAGTCGAAGGGAGTGTGTACAAACAACTAGAGGGTTTTGTAGGGCATGACACTGCCTTACAATTGCAATCGATCATTCAACATGCAGCAATCAGTGGCAAAAGCGACTTGGCAACCATAATTGGTGTCATCCTGCTTATTATAGGAGCTTCCAGTGTTTTTGCGGAGATCCAGGAATCCATTAATATGATTTGGGGACTTAAACCAAAACCCAAATCGGGATGGCAGGCATTTCTAAAGAACCGCCTGTTATCCTTTTCGATTATTGTCAGTCTGGGTTTTTTATTATTGGTCTCTTTGGGATTTTCAGCCCTGGTGGAAATATTTGGCCGGCATTTACAATCAGCCATTCCGGGATTCTCCATTGTCATTATTTACCTGATTAACCAGGTCATTACACTGAGTATTACCACTTTCATATTTGCTGTAATTTTTAAGGTACTCCCGGATGCAAACATCAAATGGAAGGACATCCTCATTGGAGCGGTAGCTACGACCATCCTGTTTTCGCTGGGGAAATTTGGAATCTCCTTTTATATCTCCAGAAGCAGCATCGGGTCCACCTACGGTACGACAGGGTCACTCATTGTGTTGCTGGTCTGGATATACTATTCGGCTTTGATTTTATACTTCGGTGCGGAATTCACCAAATTCTACGCAATTCAGTTTGGCGATGAGATCAAACCTGCAGAATATGCGGTTACGGTCCGTCAAATAGAAGTAGAAAAAGGAAAAATGTCCATTCAGGAAAAGGAGCAAGCAAAGACAACCCTGTAATCTACTTCCTTCCGAAACGGAATAGACCGGCATCCCGATTCTCATTCCAATGCATAACATTGCATATCATTTCAGCAGCAATCACATTAAATGTGTTATTCTGTTTCCACCAAAACCTTACGCATAAAGTGGCAAAATGCTTCTTCAATTTATTACGCAACTTAATATATTAATGGGTAGCTTAAGAATCATTGCTAATAATTTCTTCAAAAACTCAGACTTATAAGAGTTGGGCCCTTATTGCTGGCGGTAGTAAAAAATTGGGTATCCCGATGAGCCCTTTCCGGCTTTTAGAATACGCAATGAATGAAATTTTTAATTTGCGGTTGATTTTTCCCGCGGTACTTTACTTCCCTGTTCTCTGGCTTCCGAAAGACCAATGGCAATGGCCTGTTTGCGACTTGTCACTTTCTTTCCGCTGCGACCGCTCTTCAAAGTTCCCTGCTTTTTCTCGTGCGTGGCGCGTTCTACATTTTCGGTGGCACCTTTTGAATATTTTGGCATATTTGCACATTTTGATACTTTGATCCATAATCAAAATGCTTGCCTCCGATTATTTCTTAAGCGAACTTATGTCGCAGTTCGTATTATATGGCCTGCATTTGCGACCCAATTTTCTTATTAATAACCGAGCGTCCGGGTAGGGGTAGTTCACTTGTAGGCTAACGCGTTGCAAATTTTCCCAGAGACGTTTGCATTTTAAACCGAGTAAGATATTGCCGTATAAGAGCGGCATAAATCGGTAGGTTACCTTTTATTGGTTTTTCTGATTGTCAATGTATTCTACAAAACCTTGGGCAAGGTCATGGAGGAAGTCTTCTGGAACAGGGTGGACACTCATGAATTTTTCTATGAGCCATTCCCCCTCAGGAGTTTCGCTTAGGTGAACCGATCCCTCCACAATACTTTGAATATTGGGGAAGT
>DATCAO010000538.1:0-3486 GCA_036512575.1 Puia sp. | reverse complement strand
TGATCATCGTGATCAGCATGATCCTCTGGGGCCTGAGCACCTATGGACCAAAAGCACGCATGCATGCCATAGCAGCAAAATATGAACACGCTCCGGCCTCAGAGATGAAATCGAAAAATGCAGAACTACTGGAAAATTCTTATGCCGGCATCCTCGGAAGAACCATTGAACCCGTGATCAAACCCCTGGGGTATGACTGGAAAATCGGCATCGCCCTGATTACCTCATTCGCTGCCCGCGAAGTATTTATCGGCACCATGGCCACATTGTATAGCGTGGAAGGAGGCAAGGGCGCCAACCCGCAAACCCTGCGCGAAAGAATGGCCTCAGCAAGAACGGATGATGGCGCCAAAGTATATACACTCGCAACAGGCGTTTCCCTGATGATTTTTTATGCCTTCGCCATGCAATGCATGAGCACCCTCGCTGTCGTGAAACGCGAAACCCGCGGATGGAAATGGCCCATCATCCAGGTGATCTACATGACGGGCCTGGCCTATATCGCCAGTTTGATCGCCTATCAGCTGCTGAAATAATTCGGAAGTTACGTTCTTCAATTTTTTAAGCCTGACACTGGTGCGACAAATTTCCCCTGTATCAAAACCGGACAGCTCCTGTATCAAAACAAAACGGGTTAACCCTTATTTCCCGGCAATTCTGTATTGATAATCATGCTTTTCATTCCGGCATGCTTAGTGTGGCTCATGTTGGGCTTCCTGTTAACCCCGAAGTACAAACATCATGTTCAAGAACTATTGCACCATCATATTCAGAAACCTCTGGAGAAATAAACTGTTTACCGCAGTAAATATCATCAGCCTCGGCGTGGGTATCGCGTCAATCGTATGGGGAATCCAAAATTACCGATACTGTTTCAGCTACAATAACTTTCATAAAGACGGCAAAAATATATTTCGGGTACTTACAAAAGCGGCCGGCAACGACAACCGGAAAGGTATTTGTCCGGCAACCCTGGCCCTGGCCGTAAAAAATGATTTCTCCGTCGTGAAGGACGCGCTGAGATGGGACAGCCGCGGTCTGAATGTGAAAGCAGACCAGAGCGAGCCTTTCGAATCCCAGGCACATTTTACGGATCCGCAGTTCTTTGATTTCTTTAATTTCCCGCTCGTTCGCGGAACGATCCGGTTAAATGATCTCTCCACAGTGCTCATCACCCAGAAGGCCGCGAAGAAATTTTTCGGCGACACCGACCCCATTGGGAAAACCCTGATGTTCTATTCCGACGAATCTTTCCGGAAACCGCTTACCGTTACAGGAATATTGAAAGACCCGCCCGTCAACTCTTCCTTTCAGTTTGAATTAATTACCAATACGAACAACCAGGTTAAGTTAGACGGAACCCGGGTGAAGGATGATGACTGGGCCTGGTTTTCAGACGCGGTATTTGTGAAATTATCAAATTCTGCAAATGCTGCACAACTCAGCAATGGCCTTAAAAAATATCTTCCGTTAGAGCAGTCGGCAGCCCGGGATCTTAAATTGGTTTCCTTTTCCCTGCAGCCGCTTTCCCAACTGGCAGAAGGCATGTATATAGACAGCAATGCCCTCTATCCACGCCCGCAGGATTCTGCAGCCATCGGACCCTTGGTATTGGCAATCCTGATTTTATTGTCGGCCTGTTTGAATTTTGCAAACACATCCGTAGCACAAAGCAACAGGCGCCTGAAAGAAATGGGGGTGCGTAAAGTGATGGGAAGTTCATTGCAGCAAATTATACTTCAGCAGTTGTTGGAATGCGCCTTCATTGTATTCCTGGCCATCGGTTTATCCATAGTGATCAATAATTTTTGGCTGCCCACTTTCAACAGCATGTTCAGATTTGTACACGTCACCGCTAATTATGCCAGCGATTATACGTTGCTTGGCCTCATCGGTATTATCCTGGTGGGGGTCACATTGCTCGCAGGTGCATATCCCGCATTTTATATCAGCAGGTTTAATGCAGCAAACATTTTCAGGGGTTCGGTAAAATTTGGCGGGACTAATCTTTTTTCACGCGTATTGCTCGGATTACAGGTGTCTATATCTTTCATCACTGTAATCGCCGGCGTTGCCTTTTCACGTAATTCCACATTTCAAAACAAATACGACTATGGTTATGAAAAAGGAAATGTAATCGGGGTGTATCTCAGAAATGCATCGTCCTACCCGGCCGTTCGGGATGAACTAACAAAAATACCGGGTATTGATAAAATGGCAGGAACGGTAAATAATATTGGCTTCTCGTATAACAGGATCCCCCTGGAATCAAAGGGCGAAAAGAAAGAAAGCATTTACCTGGAAACGGGTGACAATTATATAGATGTGATGAAATTGAAGCTGGTTGCGGGCAGAGACTTCCACGCAGCCAGTAAAGCCGACTATGGAAAATCTATGCTGATCAATGAGAAGCTGGCTTTTGAATTTGGCTGGAAACCCGCTGATGCAATCGGTAAGCAAATGAAACGGAACGATACAACAATATACACCGTGGTCGGTGTACTGAAGGATTTCACCCAGGCTACACTTTTTGATCCCCTTCAGCCCCTCGCTATGGTGTTGGTTTCGCCCGAAAAATATTCCAGCATCATCATCCGTGCAAAACAGGGTTCAGTCCGCAATGTCTTTGAGCAGGCCAAAATCGCCTGGGAAAAATTGTATCCGACGAAACCATTCATGGGAAATTTTCAGGACAATATCGCTTCCGAAGCTTCGAGCGTAAATGAAAGCATCTCAACAATATTCTTTTGGTTTGCTGTTATTTCAGTACTCATGGCAGCTACCAGCATCTTTGCACTGGTGTCTTTAAATGTGTTGAAAAAATCCAAAGAAATAGCTATCAGAAAAGTAGTGGGCGCCGGAGACTGGCATATTTTCAGACTGGTACTGAAAGGTTATTTCCTGATATTTATTTTAGCCGCGGGCATCGGATGTTATGGAGGATATTCGCTATCTAAATTACTTATGGATTTGATTTTTCGGATCAATGCCGGAGTCAGCACTTCCTCAATGACTGTTTCATTTATCGGTGTCATGCTCATCTGTGCCGGAACGATTGGCGTCAGGGTTTGGCTTGTCCTGAAAACAAAAGCAACGGATGCGTTAAAGGCAAACTGAGGAAAGTGTGGGAGTATGGGAGTACTTCGCCCGTCAACCGTCAACCGTCAACTATAAAAGCGGTCTGGTAAAAATTATTAACCGCCCCAATGGGTCGCAGTTTAAGGTAAAATGATTCGGTGAAAATTTTATACGCCAGGAATTCGTGATTGGCTACATTGAATTCATCAAAGAAAATAATGTCGCCTTTTTTTAAGTATGGATACAATTGCGACAGGACGAAAATAGTTGAGGAAAAAAGATCTGCGTCCAGGTGAATGACCTTGGGTTTGTTTTGAAGAAGCTGTTTGTTCGATTCAATAAACAGATGAAGACTATCCTGGAAAATTCCCCGGATGAATTCTGCCCATCCATCATGGGCCTCAGCCT
>DATCAO010000537.1:0-4002 GCA_036512575.1 Puia sp. | reverse complement strand
TCAAACGTTCTTATTTCTGTGACGTGATGCGCTGGGTCATGTTTGCTGGAGCACAAGAAAAACCTCGTCCGAATGCGAAGCATGAGGCGAGCCAGCAGGTTTTGGTAACACCAAAACATAGCTGGCTACTACAAAAATCTAATATGCACGTGCTCTCCAGGTAAGAGGTAAATTTTCAGGGGAAGCATCTTTTTAGGTATCAATTATTCTTTCACAAGTATTTATTTTAATGTTGGGCTTGTGAAAAATAAAATCATTTGCTTGTCATCTCTCCTCTTTTTTCCCAAATTTCCCGGATCTGAAGTCCGGCGGCCTCTGGGGTAATCCGGATATACTTGTAAAAATCTTTGACACTTTTATGGCCGCTGATCTTCATAATTAATTCAGGTGGCGTCCCGGCAATAAATTCATTTGTACAAAAAGAGCGACGGCAGGTATGTGTGGCTATCCAGGAATACTTGGGTTTTATCACTTTGAAATCCTGATTTCCTTTCTTATGAGAAATCTTTGTCGGGGTATCAATTCTGGCCAGCTGGCCGATTATTTTAATGTTCCGATTTAAATCTCCATTGTAAATCCTGGGAACAATCCCTTTAAATCGGTTGATTAAAATCTCCTGGGCTTCCGGCCGCAATGGGATAACAACCCAGTGATTGGACTTATTCTGCTTTTTATACAGCATTCCATTGCGTATGTCTTCTGGTTTGATCATACTGAAATCGGAAAACCGCAGTCCTGTTAAACATCCCAGGACAAACAAGTCACGACACCGTTTCATTTCAGGATTGGCATTTAAATCAAGGTCATAAATTGCCCTGATCTCCCGGGCATCCAGATAAATAGCATCCGTTTCTTCCTCCAATATTTTATATCCATACAGATCAATATTGGAAATGATTTTTCTGCGCATCCGGTCCCGAAGGAAAATCCGAAGTTGTTTAATGCTCGTACCCACTGAATTCTTCTTAAGACCTCGCACGGTAGCGATTGTTTTCATGTGCCGGTGTTCGTAGGTCAGATAATGTACAAACGACTGATAAAAATTGTAGTCAAAACTTTCGAAAGTGATTTTCTTTTTACTGAATTTTTGATATTCCAGCATCCGTTTCTTAATCACCTTGTAACTTTTAAGCATTCCCAGACTTACATTTCTTGATTTAGACGCGATATAATCGTCAAACTGGGTAAAGAAATCCAGCTCATCGTTTTGTTTGTTTTGAACTTCAGGACCTGTTTTACCAGCTATCCCAGGAAGAAATGCCGGATCGAAGTCAGGAGAATAGACCTGCTTTAAATATTCTAGGGGATCTGGCTTCCCCTGCTTCAACGCATGGGAGACGATATCCTCCACGTTTCTCAGCTTTTGTTTTAGAGAATCATTGAGATCCTCCGCATTCCCAAATGCTTCGGGAAGCTCACTGGAGACCTTCATGAACCGCTTATTCCAGTAACGTTTTGGGATTGCAATTCCGGTGGGCAATACGGTGCGTTTTTCTGAAGAAAAACAATACTGTATCGAAATGGGGTTCTTACCGTCCTTACGGGTTCGGGATTCGCAAATGGGCCTGATGGGTAGAAACATAGTTTGTCGATTTAGATCGACAATTGTCGATCAGTTGTCGATCTAAATAATGTTTACCTCAATAAAGGTACAAATTAAAAATTGCAGGTCACTGTTACAAAATCCTGAAAATCAGATTCAAAAAGTAAGAAGGAGTAAAATGAAAAAAAGGACCACCGACTGGTAATCCTTTCATTTGTGACCCCGTCAGGATTCAAACCTGAAACCTTTTGATCCGTAGTCAAATGCTCTATTCAATTGAGCTACGGGGCCATACCGGCAGGAAACACCTGATTTCCCTCGCCGGGGGCGGCAAATATACACCGAAAAAATTTAAGCAAAAAACCCCCTTATACGCTGCCCTCACCTTGATTTTTGTTGTATTGTTGCTGACATTTTGTTGTGGATGAAAGCCGGTACTGCCCCAGTTCCCCAAATCATACGTAAAATCAGCGTGCTGCCCCTGGCAGCCGTCATTTTCTTTACCGTTTCCGGCGGGCCCTACGGTCTCGAACCCCTGATCGGATATGCAGGAACCTATGCCATCCCCCTGCTCATGATCACGCCCCTGCTCTGGGATATTCCCATGATCCTTGTAGTACTCGAACTCAACAGCATGATGCCCGTAGAAGGCGGTTACTACGAGTGGGTAAAAAGAGGACTGGGTATTCGATGGGCTTTTATGGAAGGCTGGTGGACCTGGTTGTATTCTTTTGTCGACCTCGCCATCTATCCCGTTTTTTTTGTTGAATATGCGGCCTTCTTTTTTCCGCAGGTGGCGATGTATAAAACGCCGATTTGTCTCGCGGTCATCTGGGGTATCGCGGCATTAAATATTCGCGGCATCGTACTCGTTGGCAAAACAGCATTATTACTCACGGCGGCCGTGATGATTCCCTTTTTCATTTTATTTTTCACCGGATTTCTGCATCATGATTATCAACCACAGCCCGTCCATAGCGGAGTCACTTCACTGAGCATGGCCCTGTTTACCATTATGTGGAATTGTCTCGGCTGGGATAATGCGACAACGTATGCAGGTGAAGTGAAACGACCCGTGCGTTCCTACCTGACGGCGATCCTGCTCGCTTTTTCCAGCGTCTATCTTTTCTATCTTTCGTTTACTTATCTCGCTTTGCATTCCGGTATTTCCGCTGCGCTGTTTGCAGAAAAAGGTATTCCATATCTCGGTACACTGATTGGCGGGCATTCCCTGGGCAGCATGTTGTCCATGGGGGGTATGGCCAGCATGCTGGGCATTTTCAGCGCCGTGATGCTATCTGTTTCCAGGGTTCCCGCTGTAATGGGTAAGGATAAATTACTGCCCGCGGTTTTTACAAAAAAACATAAAACATTTCAGACGCCTTATATTTCCATCATCACTTGTTCCGTCATCGTCAGCCTGATGGTGCTGAGGCCCCTGGCCGATTTACTCATCATGGATATCTGTCTCTACGCAGCCGGAATATCTCTTGAATTCTTAGCGCTGATTCGCCTCCGGAGAACATCTGCTGATGAGGATCGTCCGTTCAGGATTCCGCTGCAAAAAAAGGGATTGATCTTATTGTTCTTCGCCCCCATCGGTGTGTTTATCGTAGCGCTGGTGAGTGCCCTGGCAGGTTCGCGCGAAAATTTGCGGGCCGCAGTCGTTGCCATATTAGCAATCCTTTCTGCTCCCGCCGCCTGGTTTTTTATCGGGAGAATGAGAAAGCAGAATATTTAATTTCCCAACGCAAAAGCGACATAGCTGTCCCCCGAAGCCGCTTTCAGTTTTCCGCCACCACAGGCGATAACGATATATTGTTTTCCATTCACTTCATAAATCGCCGGCGTAGCGAATCCTGCATTGGGTAGTTTGGCTTCCCATAAAAGTTTTCCCGATGTTTTATTGAACGCACGGAGTTTGGCATCGGGTGTTGCTGCGATAAAAAGCAATCCGCCCGCCGTAATCACCGGCCCTCCATAATTTTCCCTGCCCGTGGGCGGTTTGCCGGCATAGAGGCTGTCGTTATCGCCCAGAATGGTTTTCCATTTTACATCTCCGCTATTCAGGTCAATCGCCGTTAGGGTTCCCCAGGGCGGAGACAAAACCGGTACTCCTGATTTGGTGAGAAACTTATTGTATCCGGTTATCGTGTAAGGCACCTGGCGGAATTTTTCCAGGTCGCTGAACACCCGGTGATAGGATTTCTTTTGATCTGCTTTTATATTCAGCACATAGGAAGCAATTGCTGCTTTATCGTCCGGTGTGAGAAAAGAAAAAGCCGGCATCATCCGTCTGCCCGTACCGATAAACTGGATGAACTGATCTTTATTTAATTTTTTATTTACATCCAGGATGGATGGATAATTGCCCGTGCCTTTCATATCCGCACCGTGACAGGCCATACAGTTTTGCTTGAATAATCTTTGTCCCGCTTCAACATAGGTTTCATTTTCTT
>DATCAO010000536.1:0-3367 GCA_036512575.1 Puia sp. | reverse complement strand
ACTACCAGATAAGGACACGGCCAAAAAAATGGCCCGGCTGATCAACTATAGAAATATTTTGCTGGATAAGAAAAACATGACGGTGATGTTAAAAGAAAAGGGTATGCGAATTGGATTTGGCGGCATTGGAAAAGGATATGCTGCGGAAAGAGCAAAGTGCGTAATGCAAAAAATGGGAGTTGAAAGTGGAATTGTCAACGCTTCAGGTGATATGACTACCTGGGGTCTGCAACCCAATGGCCAACCCTGGACGATTGGCATCGTGGATCCCAACGCCAAAGGGAAAATATTTTCTTACATGAATATTACCGATATGGCTGTTGCCACATCAGGCAATTATGAGAAATATATCCTGATCAACGGAAAGAAATATTCCCACACGATCAATCCGAAAACAGGGCTTCCGATACGGGGTATAAAAAGCGTAACCATCATCAGCCGGAACGCTGAAATTGCGGATGCCATGGCGACTCCGGTGATGATTATGGGAATCGGTCCGGGTCTTCACATGATCAACCAGATAAAGGATATCGAAGCCATTGTAGTGGACGATAATGATAAAATTTTCACTTCACAAAATATTCATTTCAACTAAGGCCAAAATGCAAATGAGAATCATAAGAACATGGGGAATAGTGGTGCTTGCTGCAGTGTTCGGAACTTCATGTAAAACGGTAAAAGAATATCAGAAAAGCAGGATCAATGATTCCGAAATGAGCTTGTCCAACAGGGCAGTTGAAAAAACTGAATTGAGCGCGGAATCCTATCGTGAAGGATCGTCAGGGGCAAATGGTGGAAAAACCGGCGGAGGCTGCGGATGTAATTAAAATCCATAACCTGTAATAAAATATGAAGAAACTTTCTCTTTCAGTAATTGGTATGTATCTCATGATGGCCCATGCATTCTCGCAGGGTCCCGAGATGGACAGCACCGGCTACATTCCTAAAAAGCTCAAATTGGACGAGGTGAACCTGGTTACCAGTTACTATAACCAAACGGCAAACAAATCAGCAGTAATGGGCGGAGACCCAGGTCCGAAAGGTATTGCAGATGTAACGGATTTTGCCAATGGGCTGGATTTAAAATTTGTTGGCTGGGATAAAAAACAGAGGAAAAATACGCTGGCAGTCGGCCTGGGTATTGACTATCATACTGCAGCATCCCAGGCTTATGTTGATTCAAACGGGACGTCTAAAAATAACGGAACCAGAATTTATCCAACATTAAGCTGGTCAAGAGAAAACGATCAGAAAGGAACCTCCTTCGACATGGGCGTTTATTACTCTGCCGAACACAATTATTATCATTCTTTTGGGTTGAATGCATCTGTATCCAAAAGAAATAAAACCAACGGAGAATTCAGCTTGAAAATGGTTGGTTTTTTTGACAGGATCAATATGATCTATCCGGCAGAATTTTACCCGGTGGATTCTTTAAAAAATACACCCGTAGCTGATAGTATCGTATACATCACTTCTGCCAGTGGCCGCACGGAAGCCTTAGTATATAATAACGGCCAGCTTGTCGGCAACACTAAAAGTCATAAACTGGAAACTCCAACCAAACCCAGAAACACCCTCACTGCCTCTCTTTCTTTTACCCAGATCATCAGTCCGCGTATGCAGGGTTCTGCGGAAATAGATCTGGTTTATCAAAGCGGTTATCTGGGTTTGCCATTTCACAGGGTTTTCTATAATACCGGAAAAGATACAATTGAAAACCTGCCTTCACAAAGGGTTAAGCTTCCTATTGGTTTCCGGTTAAATTATTTTTTGGGTGACAATATTATCATTCGGTCCTACTACCGGTTTTATGCTGACAGTTGGGGTCTTTTCTCCAATACGTTTAACCTGGAAGTTCCAGTTAAGATCACCCCATTCGTTTCCATTTCTCCTTTTTACCGATTTTACATGCAAACAGCCGCGAAATATTTTGCTCCTTACCAGGTGCATACCGAACAGGAGCAATATTTTACGAGCAATTACGACCTGGCGGCTTTCTCAAGTAATATGTTCGGGGCGGGAATACGAATTGCTCCACCACGGGGAGTCTTGATGAACAGTCTGAGGATTTTCGAATTAAGATATGCGCACTATTCGCAGACCACCGGCCTGAATGCGAATATGATATCCCTGAACCTGGTGTTTAAATAGAAATTAATAATTCCAGGAGACCTGTTTAAAACAAATCCCATGCGCCGGATAATCCGAAAAATTTTGATATTTTTACTTGTATTTTTTCTAGCCATCCAATTCATCCGTCCTTCAAGAAATCTGGGTTCAGTTCAGACTGCAACTGACCTGACACATTTTGTACATACACCCGATACGGTTATGCATATATTAAAAACTTCCTGTTATGATTGTCATTCCAACCATACGGAATATCCATGGTATATGAATATCAATCCTGTCGGACTATGGCTCCGCAACCATATCAATGACGGTAAGGATGCCATCAATTTCTCAGACCTTTCCGGATTTACCAAAAAGAAACTGGACCACCGGTTCGGAGATATCGCTGAGACGGTTGAAAAAAAAGAAATGCCACTTTCCTCTTACACTTTTATTCACCGCTATGCCATTCTGGATGACGGTCAAATCAGCATCATAAAATCCTGGGTTGACTCTGCGCGCAGGGAAATCGGGTATAAGGAATAAGACCCTGTGTATCTATAATTTTTGAACCTCAACATGAAAACCAACTCCCAGGCCACTTGCTTTTTTCCATTTTCCCTGACTGGTTAACCGGTGCCAGGTTGGGGAATTTAGAAAGGCTGCTGATAAAAATATGGCTCCATGACCTGCGGCGGAAGCTGATCCTTCAATCCATTCCAGGGAGATCAGAATATCGTCTTTCATCAATAATTTATAGTCGCTTAAAGGGATAATATATTTTCCCGTTCTTTTTCCAACGGCGACTAAAATATTATCACGTAATACAGCTCCTCTGGAACTCCATTTTTGAATTGGTAAATATTCATCCTGAAAACAGCAGTATCCAAGCGGCTGTCGGATATGTTGAAGGAAAAGTTTTTGATCAGGACTGGATTTTTCCCCAGATTAATCCGGACGCCTATTTCAGAGCCTAGGAATTTTAAAGGGAGTCCGACACTCACAAAGTTTGAGGTTGTCTTATTACCCAATATTCTGATTTCTAATTTCTTTTGTGTTACTACCACTTCCGGTAGTTCAGTTTCTTGTTGTTGTAGCGGAATAACGATAGGTTTTGGTTGATTCAAAAGAACAGATATCGCGCAGGAACGGCTTTTATATCCCACCATAGATATCTTCAGGGAGTCAGTCAATGTGGTGGAATCTACCTTAATTTCAAATCTTCCATCGCGGCTGGAAACCGTTCCCCTGT
>DATCAO010000535.1:0-5149 GCA_036512575.1 Puia sp. | reverse complement strand
ACCGGTTACCGGAATACCAGTCTGCGGTTCAACATAGACCATCATATTTCTGATAATGTAAAAATCGGACTCAGCACCAACTATCTCAACACTTCAGCAAATCGCGGTCTTTCAGGAAATGACAATACGGGTGTAACACTCGGTATTGCCCTTTCATCCACACCGGAGTTTGTTCAGCTGCACGCTGATGCCAACGGCGTGTATCCCAATAATCCCTTCGCCGCTTCCAACCCCCTGCAAACACTTGCCCTGATGCAAAATCATGAAGGGGTAAACCGTTTTATTTCCGGACTGGGACTGGAAGCCGTATTTCAGCGTTCAGAAAAAAGCGTTACCAAATTCGTTGGAGGTGGTGGTTTTGATTTCTATAGTCTGCAAACCAATGTACTGTTTCCCGGTCAACTCCAGTTTCAATCGGTTAACAACGGTACCTCCATTCAGGGATTTACGAATAACCTGAATACCAATTTCATTCTTTCCCTGGTAAATTCTTACACGGTAAACAGGAATCTGATCCTGACTTCCTCAGCCGGATTTACCCAGGAAGATGGTAATTATAACAATATCCTCAACGCGGCTACTCACCTGATCGCGGGCCAGTCAAATATAGATCAGGCAGGTGCATTGACGGGCACGCAGTTCCGCGCGCAGTTTCAGAACCAGGGAATCTATGTACAGGAAGAAGCTGCCATCATCGATGCCATAACCGCAACAGTCGGAGTCCGCTTCGATCGCTCTACCAATAACGGAGATGCCACAAAATTTTATACATATCCCAAAGCAGGCCTTTCCTGGAACCTTACCCACAGCGGACTGATGGATCCCGACGGATTTTTCAGCAATTTTAAATTAAGAGCCGCATATGGTGAAGCCAATAATGTGCCTGCTTACGGATCCAAATTCACGTCGATGGCTGTATCCAATATTGATGGATTAACAGGTGCCATCATTGGTCTGCAAAAAGGAAATCCCAATATAGAACCAGAAAGACAAAGTGAACTGGAAGCCGGCGCTGACTTCAGCATTTTTAAAGGCGTATTGAATTTTGAGCTGACCTATTATAAAAAGAATATTTACAATTTCCTGATGCTCGTGAATCCGCCGACTTCATCCGGATTTACCAGTCAATGGTTTAATGCAGGTGATTTACAGAACCAGGGCATTGAACTGAGCCTGAATGCAAGACCGGTGAGCACGAAAAATTTTGTGTGGAATACTACGGTTAACTTCTGGCTGAACCGCTCGAAAGTTACAAGGCTTGTTACACCATCCACGCCACAGGGATCTTTCGGTTATGTTCTGGGTTCATATCAGATTCAACAGAGACAGTCTGCTACACAGATCCTGGGCCTCGACGGACCGAATGGCGTTGCAAAACTGGGTGACATAGAGCCCATTTTTCAGATGAACACCTATAATGAAATTACGTACCAGAATAAATGGAGTCTGCGCTTCCTGCTTCACTGGAAGAACGGCGGACAAAACCTTAATCTGACCAGCCTGCAAAATGATTTTGGCCAGACCAGTGCAGATTTTGACCAACTGATCATCAACCCGCAAACGCAAACCCCCATACCGTTGGGTTACTACAGGATCAGCCAGGTCGGTTACAGCGCCCAGCAGTTTGTAGAGAACTCAGGATTTGTGAAACTGCGTGAAATCGGATTGTATTATTCATTTAATACCACGGGGAGCCGGGTAATCAAAGGTTTTCAGCTCGGCGTGTCCATGACAAATTTCTTTGTATGGACAAAATACTCATCCTATGATCCGGAGGTTTCCAATTTCGGTACGGGCTTTAATACCAATATCGACGTAGATCCTTATCCGGCTACCAAGAGGGCAGACTTCCATTTATCAATCACATTCTAATTTTCCAGACACATTTTTATGAAAAATATAATAAACAGCTTTCTTTTTATTCTGGTCAGCGCCGGGGTTATTTCATGCCAGAAGGATTACGGGAACCTGAACGGACCTACGGCAGAAAATTTTCTGACCGATCCGACGGCCGGCAATCTGAACAACCTCGTAACGGGAATCGAGTCCGGTATGCGCAATAACATTGGACTCTATCTGGATGATGTGGGAACCATCGGAAGGGAAAATTATCGCTTCTCCCCTTCAGAACCCCGCTATATCACCGATCTGCTGGGTGCGGACAGTTCCGTTCTGACAAATAGTAATTTTTATATTACCAATACCTGGGCCTCCCGGTATCGGGTGGTGAAAAATTGCAATCTCCTCTTGCAGGCCACACCAAATGCCAAACTGGTGTCTGCCACAGATAAATCCGGTTATATTGGATTCGCCGAAACCATTAAAGCCTATCAGTTGCTTCTGTGTCTGAACCAGACGGATACCAATGGCATTCGCCTGGATGTTGCTGATCCGAACGCGCTGGGTCCTGTTTATCCTGCTGATCAGGCCATGGACAGTATCGCAGTAATACTGGACTTGGGAAAATCTGCATTAACCGGAAGTTCGGTTTCTTTTCCATTATCAAGCGGGTTTAATGGATTTAATGATGCCGCAGGAATGCTTCAGTTCAACCGGGCGCTTGCAGCCAGGGTTGCTGTGTATCGCCAGGACTGGGATGGTGCGCTCGATGCCCTGAACGAATCATTTTATGGATTGGCGAATGATCTGTATTTAGGAGTCTACAGCGTTTTTGGAACAGGATCCGGCGATCAGGTGAATCCCTCGTTTATCCCACAAAGGCAGACGGGTGAAGTACGGGTTGCCAATCCTTCTTATGCACAGGATATTTTGCCGGGTGACGACCGGATTTCCAAAGCCACATTGAGACCCAACGCGACATCCCAGGGTCTGAATAGCGACCGGGATGTTTGGGTATATACTTCGAATACGGCCCCCATGTCAATCATCAGGAATGAAGAGTTGATTTTGATTTATGCTGAAGCTAACATTCAGCTGAGTAATTTTTCTGCGGCCGTTACGGCACTGAACGTGATCCGGGCAAAACATAATCTGCCTGCCTATTCAGGAGCGTTAACACAATCTGCACTGATCAACGAAATGCTGTATGAAAGAAGATACTCTTTATTTTTTGAAGGTCATCGCTGGGTTGACGTAAGGCGTTACAATCTTTTGAATACATTACCACTGGACCGCCCGTCGGACAATGTGTGGGGACAATTCCCTTTGCCGGTTTCAGAGCAGTAAAGATATTCCTGTGCATTAAAAAGCCTGCTGTATCAATCACCGCAGGCTTTTTTATTTTTCCCTTGTTCATTGAATTATGTCAGACCAATAAAATACAGGAGTAAAATTCCGATACAGATTGTCATAACAGAGAGCAGGAAACCAGGCGCCAGAAAAGATTTCTTTCCGCCCTTCATGCCCGCAAGTTTTCTTGCACGAAACCCATAGTTGATGGTCACCATCACCATCAGTAAGGTTCCTGCTCCTGTAATGACCAGGCCTGCCAGATGTCCATTATTCAACCATGCCTTACCGGATTCCAGGCGGGCCTGGTGAACGGCTTCCATCGCCTTATCAATTACAAATCCACCGCCGATCATACTGAGCAGGGTTCTTACCCAGGCCAGCTGTGTTCTTTCCAGCGCTAATTCAGTACGCTCTACGGCCAGGTCAACCCTTGGATCCACTTCTTTTTCTGCGTCGCCGCGCGCCTGGTGATCCGGAACTTTTTCTTCTTTCATAATTGCATGGATTTTTTTGATCAACGACCACGTTAGGCCTTAGCCGGGTAATTGAAATTACAAATAATTCATTGTGCCGGTTCAAGCGTTTGCCGTTCGCATCTTATTCTCCAAAGTCATCGAATCACATATTATTTCCCCACAGTCAGCCTTTATTACACAGAGACCTTTAATTTCGCGGGGATATGGCTTTACGCATCGCCTCACTGAATTCGGGCAGCAACGGAAACTGTTATTATATCGGTAACGGGGAAGAGGCTGTATTTGTGGATGCCGGCCTGAGCTGCAGGGAAACGGAATTGCGCATGAAAAGACTCGGGCTTCCGATGAGCCATATCAAAGCCATCTTCGTTTCCCACGAACACAGCGACCATATCCTGGGTGTAAACCAGCTGGTGGCCAAATACCATATCCCGGTTTATGTGAGTCAGTTTACCCTGAAAGAAGCCGGGTTTTGGAAAATCAGGAAACAGGTTTTTCATTTTAACGACCAGCAGCCCGTTATGATCGGCTCAATTCGTGTTACTGCTTTTCAGAAAAAACACGATGCCTGCGATCCGCACAGTTTCGTAGTGAGTGTAGCCAAAACCAATATCGGCGTATTCACCGATATCGGCGAACCCTGCGAACGGTTGATCCACTACTTCAAACAATGTCACGCAGCATTCCTGGAAGCCAACTACGATGAAGATATGCTGGAGAAAGGACGTTATCCCTATGTGTTGAAAAACCGGATCCGGGGAGGCGAAGGTCATTTGTCGAACCGGCAGGCACTGGAGTTGTATAAAAAACACCGACCGGAATTCATGAGCCACCTGTTATTATCCCATCTGTCTAAAGAAAACAACTCACCTGAACTCGTCAGCTCCCTGTTCAATGCATCCCCCACCGACACGCGCATCATCATTGCCAGTCGTTACCGCGAATCCGACCTCTACGAAATTTCAAGCACGGCAACTTCGACGCTGCCCATTCACCCCAAAATCAAACCGTCGGTGAAAAAAGCGAAACAGCAATTGAGCCTTTTTTAATTATTAATTAAAAAAAAGACCTTCCTGAGAACAGGAAGGCCTAACGATTGCTAGTCCACGAGATAATCTAAAATGTCTTCATCGGTAGTTCTACTGGTTTAGGGGGGGGTAGGGATCGGGATAAGGTAATGGTCAAAATCATATATTAGGTTCAGGGCTTCATCACAAACATAGCTCAGAACGGTGGCCCTAAACAAGGGGAGAAAGCAGGATTCTGACCCGGGTATTTCTCCCGGTATGGTGGGAAAAGTCCCGTTTCTTTCAGAATGTGTCCGGGTTACTCAGTTTCTCTGTATTTTAAAGTAGAATTAAAAATAACTATATGAACATTAAACCTTTTATCCCGGGATTTCTGCTCGCGGTCTGTTTTTTAATCCTTGCCTTCATAAATGCTGATGCACGCACTCCGGTTATCCCGTCTTCTCCATTCAG
>DATCAO010000534.1:0-7949 GCA_036512575.1 Puia sp. | reverse complement strand
AAGGCAGCCTGACTCCGGTGTTGAAAAACCTGAATGGTGCACTGGGTTCACTCGATTCCCTTATCCAGGTTGTCGGATCCTTGTTCAATCCCAATGTTAAAAACAATTTTACGACGATCTTTGCCAACCTCGCACGCTCTTCAGCTTCACTTCAGATCATGCTCAACGAACGCACCAGTTCTCTGGCACATACCATGGTACATCTGGATAGTTTTACGAATAACCTGGCCAGCAATAACCAGAGAATCACAGGCACGCTGGATAATCTGGAGAAAACGACCGGTAAACTGGCAAATGCTAAAATTGACGAAACTTTGCAAAGCGCACAGGAAGCCATGAATTCCTTAAAGGAAGCCATCAACAAAGTAAACAGTACGAACGGCACGATCGGTTTGTTGCTGAACGACAAAAAATTGTACCAGAACCTGGAAAATACAACCAGGAGTCTCAATATTTTATTAGATGATTTCCGCATGCATCCCAAACGATATGTGAATATTTCTGTTTTCGGAAGCAAGGATAAAAAGGGCCCGCTCATGGTCCCGTTGAACGATACCTCCGCCAATCCGACAAATAAAAAGTGATGAAAAAGCCGGCCTCGTTTCTGGCCATCGGTATATTTTGTTTGTCGGGATTTCAATCCTTTGCACAGATTGCTGTCCCATTTAAATCGAAATCGGACGATAGCACACAAACGATCTATATCTGGCACTCAGATACCCTGCGGGAACTGCATAAAGATTCGATAGCCATCCAGTCTCTTTTTGGCCATGTAAAACTGCAAAGTGACAAAACGTTTTTTTATACTGACAGCCTGGCGATGAACCATAAAGACAATATCATCGAAGCATTTGGTCATGTTCATATCAACGATAAGGACTCAACCGATATTTATTCTGACTACATGAAATATTTTGTGGATACAAAAAATATTATTTTCCAGAAAAATGTGGAGCTCAAAGACGGAAAAGGGACTTTGTCAACCGAGGAATTACATTACGATATGAACAGGCATATCGGAGACTACTACAGTGGCGGAAAGGTCGTCAATAAAAATACGACGGTCACCAGCCGGGAAGGCACTTATTATGCAGACACCAAGGATGTCTATTTCAAAAAAAATGTCGTACTCAAAGATCCGGCTTATGAGCTGACCGCAGATTCGCTTTTATATAATTCAGAGCAGCAGATGGCCACATTCATCACCAACACATTTATCAGGGACAGCAGTGGGCGCACCATTGTAACAAGAGAGGGCTTTTATGACCTGAAAAATCACCGGGCACAATTCCGTAAACGGCCAACCATAACCGATAAAGGGGAAACCATTACGGCTGCAAATATTAATTTCGACGACAGTACGGGCGTTAGCCTGGCTACCGGGAATGCTGTTTTTCGTGATTCAGTTCAGGGGTTGACGTTGATTTCAAACTATATGCTGGCCAATAAAAAAACCAACTCTTTCCTGGCTACACAAAAACCGCTGATCATACTAAAACAGGATAAAGACTCCATCTATATTACCGGCGACACGGTGTATTCATCGAATATACCAGATTCTGTTTTGAACAGGCCGGATTCGGTGCAGGGTATAGCCATAGTCAGGACAGCTAAAAATCAAAATGACAGCAGCCTCCGTTATCTGCAGATTTATCATCATGTACGTATTTTTTCCGATTCCCTGCAGGCCTTAGCCGACAGTGTATACTATTCGGGACTCGATTCCATCTTCCGCCTGTTTACCAATCCTGTTGCCTGGGCTGGCGGATACCAGGTTACCGGAGACACGATGTTTCTTTATACAAAAAATAAAAAACCCGACCGGCTTTTTGTTTTTGAAAACAGCCTGGTTGTGGGAAAGAGTTATACCAATATGTATAACCAGATCAAGGGAAATACCCTGAATGGTTATTTTAAAGATGGCGTTATTGACTATATGCGATCCAAAGGAAGTGCAGAGGCCGTTTATTATATAAAAGACGACAGCATGGCGCTGGTTGGCGTAAATCGTGTAAACAGGGCAGATATCATTGATATGATCTTTCTCAATAAAGGATTAAATAAAGTCGTACTGCGCCAGGATGCAGATGGAATCATGTACCCGATTAAAAAAGCAAACCTGGATGAAATGAAATTGCGGGGATTTAAATGGCTGGAAGACCTGAGACCGAAGACGAAGTACGAGCTCTTCGGGAACTGATCAATGCGGAAAGAAAATATACGAAACCAAAATGGCCGTAACAATTGCAGCCAGGTCAGCAATGAGCGCTGCGGGAATGGCATACCTGATTTTGTTGATTCCGATAGATCCGAAATATAAGGCCGCAATATAAAAAGTGGAATCTGCTGTTCCCTGAAATACACAGGCGAGCCTGCCCACGAAAGAATCGGGACCATACTGCGTCATAGTGGAAATCATCATGCCCCTGCCTGCCGCACCACTGAGCGGGCGCATCAATGCTGTTGGAAGTGCAGGTACAAAATCAGTGTTAACCCCCAGGAAATGAAAAAAAGATCCTATTCCCTGCGTAATCAGATCCAGAACTCCACAGCTGCGCAATACACTGATGGCGACGAGCATGGCCACCAGGTAAGGAATGATGGTAACCGCCACCAGGAAACCCTGTTTGGCACCTTCAATAAATGACTCGTATACATTTACGCGCCGCACCATGCCCCCAATAATAAAAACAATGAACAACAGGAGGATCAGCCCGTTACTGAAAACTTTTGAAAACGGATCGATATAACTGCTGTGTACACGAAGAAAATAAACAAGCAACCCGATCGCAATAGAAATGCCACCCACCCACAAAAGAATCACCGGCTGAAACAAATTAATTTTCTGTTTGATCGCCACCACTGTGAGCGCAACTACGGTTGCCGCAAATGTGGCAATCATGCAGGGTATGAAAATACTGGTAGGATCATTGGATTTCAGAATGGCTCTTTGTGCAATAATACTCACAGGTATGATCGTGAGGCCTGATGCATGCAACACCATGAACATGATCTGGGCATTGGAAGCCGTATCGGGGCTTGGATTGAGTTCCTGAAGACTTTTCATGGCTTTCAGACCGAAGGGCGTGGCAGCATTATCCAGACCTAAAAGGTTGGCAGAAAAATTCATCACCATATGCCCCATGGAAGGATGATTTTTTGGAACCTCAGGGAATAGTTTATGAAAAAAAGGGCCTATGATGCGGGAAAGAAAATTTACAGCACCTGCTTTTTCACCAATATTCAGAAATCCAAGAAACAGGGCCATCACGCCGATCAGACCAATGGCAATCTGGACGCTGGTACCGGCAGAATCAAAAACGCCGTCTACCATGGTTTTAAATATTTCGGTATCTCCAAAAAAGATCAGACGGATCAGGGCGGTGATAAAAGCCAGAAGAAAAAAAAGAATCCATAGCAAGTTGAGCGCCATATCCTGAATTATGGGCTGAATATAAGTAAATAAATAACGATCCCTCAAATACTTCTATCTTTGCGGGCGCAAAAACCATCCCTATTATCAACAATAAACAGATTATACTATGGCGCTAAAAGCAGGCATCGTCGGATTACCGAATGTGGGAAAATCCACTCTGTTCAATGCAGTCAGTACCAGTGCGAAAGCCCAGGCGAGCAATTATCGTTTTTGTACGATTGAACCCAATATCGGGTTGGTGGACGTGCCCGATCGGCGTCTGAATAAACTCGCGGAGCTCGTACACCCCGACCGGATTGTACCCACGCAGATTGAAATCGTGGACATAGCGGGCCTGGTGAAGGGAGCCAGCAAAGGAGAAGGCCTGGGTAACAAATTCCTGGCCAATATCCGGGAAGTGGATGCCATTGTGCATGTGATCCGTTGTTTCGAGGATGAAAATATCCTGCGGGACGAAGGAGACATCAACCCGGTCAGCGACAAAGAAATAATTGATACCGAATTGCAATTAAAAGATCTCGACGGCGTTGAGCGGAAATTCCAGAAGGCGGAGAAACTGTTAAGAACGGCTGACCCCAAGCAAAAGGCAGAGTATGAAATTCTGAAGCGCTGTAAGGAACATTTGGAGAAAGGGAAAAACATACGCGAAATGAATCTGGATAAAAATGAAAAGACAGCGATCGCGGATCTTTTCCTTCTTACAGACAAACCCGTTTTATATGTCGCCAATGTGGATGAAGCTTCCATGCACACCGGTAATGGATTTTCAGATGTTTTGAAAAAAGCCGCCGATGCCGAAAAGGCGCAAATGATTATTATGAACAATTCCATTGAACAGCAAATTGCCGAGCTTGAAAGTGCAGACGATAAAGCCATGTTTATGGAAGAATATAAAATGAAAGAGCCTGCGTTAAACAAACTCATCCGCAGTGCTTATGCCCTGCTCAACCTGCAAACTTATTTCACGGCGGGTGTTCAGGAAGTCAGGGCCTGGACGATCCATGCCGGATGGAAAGCTCCGCAGGCGGCATCGGTGATCCATACTGACTTTGAAAAAGGATTTATTAAGGCAGAAGTGATCGCTTATGACGACTTTATAAAATATCAATCCGAAGCTGCCTGCCGCGAGGCAGGAAAACTTCGGATTGAAGGAAAAGATTACCTGGTAAAAGACGGAGATGTGATGCACTTCCGTTTCAACGTGTGATAAAATTTAGAATACATTATACCCCAGACTCACGTAGTATAAACCACCAACCTGGGAATTGCCGATTGCATCAGTGTAATATTTGTTCAACACATTTGTGGCGCCGATCTTGATCATGCTGTTGTTCATTTTTGGTAATTTCATACTGATCTGTGCGTCCAAAACTCCAAATGAAGCAGTAGTGCCGGAAATAAAAGACGACTGGTATAGATAACTATCCTGCCAGCGATAAGTCAGGTTAAATCCGAATACTTTTTTTATGGTATAATTTCCAACGGAAATATTGTATTTAATCTTTGGAGTATTAAACTGCGTAAGGACATTGGCATCGGCATTAGACAAATCATTATATGCAAGATTACCACCCACAAAGAATCCCTTGGGTAACGTATATTGAAGGCCAATACCCGCACCCACGGTATTAACCTTGTTGCTGCTGTTTGTATAAATACCAAATGTATTGGGTGGATTAACTCCATTCTTTAGCGGATCTCTCAGGAGTACAGTCAATCCGATGAAATTCGTGTATTGTGCATAAAAACCATATAAATCTATAGATAATTTATTATCGATGACCCCTTTATATCCGATTTCCCAGGATGCTACCGTTTCTGGTTTAAATTCTTTGTACTGGTACTGAGTGAGCGGGGTTCCGTTTTTTAGAAAGCTTGCAAATGTGGCCGTATCATAAGTATTGTTATATAACCCATAGTATTGAATGAACTGAGGCAAACCGCCGATTAAATGAGCACTGGCGGTTTGCAGGTCAATATACTGGTTTTGATTGGAAGGGAATCGGTAAGCGGTTTGATAAGATGCCCTGATAAAATTATCTTTTGCCACCTGAAAAACGGCAGTGAATCTGGGTGTAAACCTTCCTGCGAAGTTGGTGCTTTTGTCATAACGGCCGGCAGCACTCAGTTGTAGCAGGTTATTAAAAAACCCTTTTTGGATCTGTGCAAAGCCACCGGTTTCATTAATGCTGATGGTTCCCGCAGTATCTGCAAAAATGGTTCCATGGGAATTTAATACATACTCTTTTGTGCCAGCTCCCACTGTTATATCGGCCCACTTGATCATATCCACGAAATTATACATGCCTTCCGCCGCATAGAGGTTGGTCCGGTCTATGAACCCACTGCCATTGGGAATAGGTGTACTTTTTATTTGGTTTAAGGCTGATTTAAAAGAAGAGGTGCCAGGTTGTAACCTGTTCTGATCGGCAACCTGTCTCGCCGCAGCGCTTGCAATCTGATAAGCTTGGGCCGGTGAAGTGCCTGGTACCATCAAAGCCTGACCGAATGCTGTAGCGTAGGCAACGCCATAGGTTGGAGCCCATTCCGTTTTTGTTGGTGAATATGCTTCATTGAGATATACTCCGGTTACAACCATATCAGACGAGTTACCAGCGTTTTCCTGTGTCGTGTACACACGGCCATAAAAATTTTTTCCCGTTATTTCGGCCTTGTATTGTCCAATTTGAACATTTTGCAGATTATAACGGTCGGTACCTGTATAAATGGTATTGGTGATTCCAAAGTTTCCGGTCAGGCTTACCGTCGTTTTATCTGAAATCTGATAATATAATCCTGCAGACGCTTTGAAATTATAGGCTTTATAGTCAGTCAACACATTTTCATTATATCCGGTACGTGTCACCAGCGCATTGGGTGGAGATGCCGCCGCAACCTGCAGTAATTCTGTTTTTAAAGGATCCGGAACCTGGGCGGCAATGGCAACGAGGGATCCCGGTAAAGAATAATAGTTTTCATCGCCATATACGTTTACGCCGTTGTAATCCGGCAGAGACCGATCCCCTGCGATTGGCTGGCCCTGAACGGGGTTGTAGTTACTATAATTGGTCGCAGTCCAGTCTTTTGCCTGCAAATATTCTGCAGAAACACGGAATGCGAATTTATTGAAGGACTGTGCATATCGGCCCATCCAGTCGTAGAATGGCGCAGCGTTCATACTTGGGTCGCTGATATGATTTACCCCTTGTTTGACAATAGCACTAAATCCCTGGTATTTATAGGGATCTTTACCGGTCATCAGGATGGTGCCGGTCATTCCGCCGGATCCATACAGCGCAGATGAGGCACCGGGTAATAACTCCACATTGTCAATGTCCAGTTCATTCAAGCCAGCAATATTGGCTACAGAAAAATTCAATCCCGGAGCCTGGTTGTCCATACCATCGACCAACTGGTTCATGCGAAGATTTCCGCTGCCGTTAAATCCCCTCGTACCCATTGTCTTAAAGAGAATTGAAGAAGTCACAACGTCCACCCCCTTTAAATTGCCGATGGCGTCATAATAATTGGCTGCAGCTACTTCCCGGATTGCTGCGCTCCCCATCCTTTCTATTGAAACCGGGGATTCGAGATTTCGAATTTGTGAACGTGTAGCGGAAACCACCACTTCCGTTCCCATGATGGATGAAGGTTTTAAACTGATCTCCAGGGAAGTGGAAACCGATTCAACCTGTATTTCTTTAGTTTCAAATCCAATGGAAGAGACCAGCAACGTGAATGGAAAGCTATGATCTACCGTAATTTTAAAATTTCCGTGGCTGTCGGAATAGGTGCCGCCCGTTCCGCCTTTGAGCACCACAGAGGCCGCGGGAACGGCTTCCTGGCTTTCACCGTTGGTTATTTTTCCCGAAACAGTGACGGACTGGGCAGAAAGGCTAAAGGGAACTAAAAAATAAACAGCGCAAAGCAATAAGAGGTGAGTCAGGGTTTTCATGGCAATCATTTTAAGTCATCGAATTTTTACTAAGCGGAAAAGTACGGTCCTGATGCTATCTCAATAAATCGTAACTAAAAGTAAAAAGGAAACAGGAAAAAAGAAAAAGATAGGGAGTTTGATTACATAAAAGTAGTGTTTTAGTCCGTTGCTTGAAGAGTTGAATCTTTTTTACTTTTTACATTTTATTTTTTCTTTAACCTTTGCAGACAAACTGAATGTATGTCCTCATTCCTTTTTCCGGAGCAGACGGCGTTTTATAAGGGTAAGGTCCGTGATGTGTACACGATCAGCGACCGGTTACTGGTGATGGTCGCTTCAGACCGGATTTCCGCATTTGACGTCATCCTGCCCCGGCCCATCCCCTATAAAGGACAGGTTTTGAATCAGATCGCTGCTTACATGCTGAAAGCCACGGAAGATATCTGCCCCAACTGGCTTCTGGATTCACCCGCACCAAACGTAAGTATTGGCAAACGCTGCAATCCGTTCCGTGTAGAGATGGTCGTTAGGGGAAACCTGACCGGCCATGCATGGAGAACCTACTCTTCAGGCCAA
>DATCAO010000533.1:0-5989 GCA_036512575.1 Puia sp. | reverse complement strand
TTAAAGGATTGCACCGTTAAGGACATAACCCGGGCGACTATGCCTTTTGATTTCCAGGGGAAACTCAACCGGTTTTGTTTCCTGATCCTGAAAAATATATCCTGAATAAAATAGAGCCCCGTCCCGGGAGTCTCCTGGGTCCCCATTTCCGATTCTGGTTTTTCCCAACTGTCTATCTGACCGGTCCAACAGATCTGGTTTCTATTCCCCGATTGAATTTGTAATAACCCGGGTTTTTCCCGACCCGGGAGAACCCCCGCTTTTTTCATTTTATCTTTACTAATATCATTGGAAATACAGCCTTTCAGGACTGATGAAATACTATGTATTATGGGCCAATAAAATTAGTTTATTAAATATCGTTAACTATTTGATATATAAAATATTAAATGTTATTAACTAAATTAAATATTCATATGAGACTTAAACTACAATCCATTGTTCTCCGAAAATATTAGCTAATTTTAATGTTCCGACTATCCCCTCATGGTATTAGCTGAATTACAATATTTTCCGCCACTTACCTTCTTTTCCGTTTTGTATAAGGAATCATATATCTATTTAGATATATATGAATCCTATCGAAAAATGAGCTTTCGCAACCGTTGTCTCATAACCGGAGCCGAGGGAATCATCTCATTATCGGTGCCTTTAAAAAATGGAAGAAGTCAGATGCTGCCGGTGAATGAAGTGATGATTTCGGAAACCGAACACTGGCAGGTCCGCCATTTTAAATCGATATGTTCGGCGTATAACCGTTCCCCTTTTTTCGAACATTACGCTGACGAGTTGAAGACACTTTACCAGCAACCTGTCGCTGGTCTTGCGGAATGGAATCTGAGCTGTCTGAATTGGCTGCAGAAAAAGCTGGATTGGCCGGCAGAAATCCGGTTCACATCGTCAGCTCAGCCATATGAAGGGGCAGGATGGGAAGACCACCGGAATCAGGTGGCCCCTAAAAATTACAATCAATGGAATCCTGTAAAATACAGGCAGGTTTTTGAAGAGAGGGCAGGGTTTTTTCCAAACCTGTCGGTGCTTGATCTTTTATTCAATACGGGTAAACAGGCGGGGGAATTGCTTCGTCATTCCAATTTGCAGATTTGACCGCCAACTGTTATCTGTCATCCGTCATCCGTCATCCCTCATCTGTCATCTGTCATCTGTCATCTCCATCGCAATCATTTCAGCAATATCCATCACTTTAACCTGGTCTTCTTTTTCTTCGTGTTTAATACCATCGGTCAGCATAGTATTACAAAATGGACAGGCTGATGCAATGATTCCCGCACCGGTGTCCAGGGCTTCATGGGTTCTTTCAAAATTCACCCGGGTGGTTCCTTTTTCTTCTTCCTTGAACATTTGCGCGCCGCCGGCACCGCAACAGAGCCCCTTGCTTTTACAACGTTTCATTTCCACCAGTTCTGCATCCAGTGCCTCGAGCAGTTTTCTCGGCGCTTCGTAAATGCCATTCGCCCGGCCCAGGTAGCAACTGTCGTGATAGGTGATTTTTTTGCCCTGAAAAGAACCACCCTCCTTGATTCGAATGCTGCCCGAATCCAGCAACTGCTGCAGAAAAAGACTGTGGTGAATCACTTCGTAGTTTCCACCCAGCTCGGGGTATTCATTTTTCAAAATATTGAAACAATGGGGACAGGCCGTTACGATTTTTTTTACATGGTAGTTATTGAGGGTCCGGATATTCTGGTAAGCCATCATCTGGAAAATAAACTCATTTCCTGATCTGCGGGCCGGGTCGCCGGTGCACATTTCTTCTTTTCCCAATATAGCATAACGGATGCCGATGCGATTGAGGATGCTGGCAAATGCCCTGGTAATTTTCTGTGCGCGCTGATCGAAACTTCCTGAACAGCCAACCCAGAACAGGATCTCCGGTGATTCTCCCCGGCCGGCCAGGTCGGCCATGATGGGAACATCCATAGTAAAAAATTTATACCTGTAAATCTAATGCAAATTAGCAACGTGGGATAAAGGGGGTTTCGGTAATTTTAAACCATAATTCCTGTTATGCCCTCAGAAGATAAAATGCTTTTAATCCGCAACTACGATCTCTGGTGTCATCTTTCAGATGAAGACTATAAGGATCTCCAAATCGAACACCATTTTATTGAAGTTCCCAAAGGTGAATACATTTATTTTGAGGCCTATAACCACAATAAAATTTATTTTGTCAAGGAAGGTTATATCCGGATCGGACATATTGACGAGGATGGAAATGAAAAAGTGAAGGAAATTATACAGAAGGGTGAATTATTCGGGCAGTTTACCCTGGAAAGGAGTAACCTGCACGGTGAATTTGCTCAGGCATATAAACAGGACGTTAGTATCTGTGCATTTGCGATAGAAGATTTCGAAAAACTTTTGAAAAAACGCCCGGATCTCGCGCTGCGTTACAGCAAACAGGTGGGCGCCAAACTCCGGACTATCGAGACCCGTTTGCTCAATCTCTTAAACAAGGATGTCAAAACCAGGCTGGCTCATTTTTTCTGGCAGCTGGTAGAAAACAAATTGGGGGAAACTGTGCCGGAGGGTTTCTGTATTCCCAATTATCTCAAACATGAAGATATTGCCAACCTGATCGGGTCCAGTCGCCAAACCGTTACCACGATGATCAACGAACTGGAAACGGAAGGCATACTTTCATATAACCGCCAGCAGATCTGCTTCCTTAATGTTAAAAACTTACAAAAACGACTCTCTGTCAATTAGACGACAAAGGGGCTCCGGGAAGATTTTTAATTTTGATACCTGTTGAAACATGAATACGGATCTTCTTCTACCGCCTGGAATCTGGATGAACTGAACCCATTTTATATGAACAAACGAAATGTTTTGCTTTGGATCCTGCGCCTGGTGCCGGCGATTATTTTGCTGCAAACCCTCTATTTTAAATTCACTGCCCATCCGCAATCCGTAAAGCTTTTTACGACAATAGGTTTGGAACCTTATGGAAGAATTGGAACAGGCGTGCTGGAGGGGATAGCCGCCATCCTGATCCTGATCCCGCGGTTCACGGGATACGGGGCGCTACTCGGTTTAATGATGATGACAGGGGCACTCTATTTTCACCTCACCAAACTGGGGATATATTTTGATGGTGACCCCGTTTTGTTTATTTATGCACTGATTACTTTTGCCTGCTGCGCTATTCTGATTCTCCTCAATAAGCATCAATTAGAGCAGGCCCTGAAAAGAAAATAACTATGACATCAACATTTCCCGGAAAATATCTCGCACGCCTGTCGACCCTGACTTTGTTTGCCCAGCTGGTCATGTCCTTTGCGTTCGGACAGATGCATCCGTTAGCCAAAGAATCAACCATCCGGTTTACCATTCATAATTTTGGATTCAGAACGGGAGGTAGTCTGGCTGCTCCGGAAGGTGATATTATTTTTAATCCGGACGACCTCGCCAAATCGTCTTTTCAGGTAAATGTAAAAACGGAAAACATCAATACCGACAATGAATCCCGGGATAATCATCTGAAGGAAGAGGATTATTTTGATGTAAAAAAATATCCGATGATCCGTTTCGTATCCTCTGCGATCCGGGCAACGGGTAAAAAAGACGGTTACGAAGCTAAGGGCACACTCACGATCAAAGGGACAAGCCGGGAAATCAGCCTTCCTTTTACTGCATTAAAAAGCGGTGACGGCTGGGCCTTTACTGGCAGTTTTACTATGAATCGCAGGGATTACGGCGTGGGTGGGTCCAGCACCATTTCCAACGAGCTGACTGTCGATATAAAAGTCATCGCCCGATAATCAAAAAAATATTATTTTTAGAAAACACGCTTTATGGAGTTGCAAAAAACCGTGAGTCAGGTGTTCCTGCAGCTGTCTCTTTCTCTGGATCAGTTGGGAAAAGGACAATATGATTTTCCCTGTACAAATTTATCCGGAAATACCGTCGGGCAGCACGTACGTCATATCATTGAGATGTTTCTGTGCCTGGAAGCGGGTTACGGGAGCGGTGAAGTGGATTATGAAAAGAGAAAAAGAGATCGTCAGATAGAGACCGATAAAAATTTTGCGTCCCGCCTTTTGCAGGAAATCATCCGGCAAATCAGTAAAGAAAATAAATCGCTCTGCCTCCTGGCTTATTATGGTGATCCATCTGATCTGCCGGAAAAGATAGCAACCAATTATTACAGGGAGATTGCTTACAACCTGGAACATACCATTCATCATATGGCTTTGATCCGCGTCGGCTTGCGCGAATTGGGCGATTTTTCTATAGACGATTCCTATGGCGTTGCCCCGTCCACACTCAAGTACAGGAAACAATGTGTACAGTAAGTTTTGTCCCTTCGGGAAACAGCTATTTTTTTACTTCCAGCCGCGATGAACAGACAGACCGGCCCCTGGCGGTTTTTCCGGAGTTATATGAACTCAACGGATATAAGATACTTTATCCGAAGGATCCAAAGGGCGGAGGCAGTTGGATAGCCGTCAATGAATCGGGCAATGCCGTCGTATTATTGAATGGTGCGATTAAACCACACAGCCCGGAACCCCATTACCGGAAAAGCCGGGGACTTGTATTGCTCGACCTGATCGCCCAGCCTTCTTCCGTGGACGCTTTTGAAACATACGATTGCACAGGCATAGAACCCTTTACGGTTATTCTATTTGATGAAAAAAATCTCTGGTGTGGCAGGTGGGACGGACAGATGAAATGGCTGGAATCCTTAAACAGCCACAGACCCCAAATCTGGTCCTCAGTAACGTTGTATAGTCCGGACCAGGAACGAAAAAGGGAAGCCTGGTTCAACGAATGGCTTGCTGCCCATCCTCATCCGGGTACACTGGATATCATTCGGTTTCACCAGAAAGGAGGAGCGGGGGATCCCGCGAACAGTATTTTAATGAACCGGGACGGGCAGTTATTTACGAACAGCATCAGCAACATCCGTCTTGGTCCGGAAGCGGCTACGTTCCGGTATCTTGATCTGCGCAGCGGAGAAAACGCTGAGCGTTTCCTGATGCTTCAAAAATCGATTTACGTAAAAGCATGAACGAAAAACAGGGCTGGAAAAATAAGCCCTTCTGGATCCGGTTGCTGCACTGGGAGTATTGGAGTTTTCATAGCATCTACCTGCCACTCTATCCGGTATTTATTTATTTCTGCCTGAGGGCCCGTTCATTTTTTTTCTTTGCAGCCGCCAATCCCTCGATAAAAAACGGGGGCTACTTGGGTGAATCCAAAAAAGATCTTTTCTCACTACTGCCCTCCGTCCTTCAGCCAAAGACAAGTTTTTTTACAATGGGCACCCCACCCGAAACGGTAGTGGAACAATTACTTACTGCAGGATTTCAGTTTCCGATGATCGGAAAACCGGATATCGGGGGCCGGGGGCGGGGGATAAAAAAACTGGATCGTGTGCAGGAAGTTTTAGCCTATGCGGCTGCTGCGGGCATGGATTATCATATCCAGGAGTTTATTCATTATGAAAACGAAGCTGGTATTTTCTATTACCGTTTTCCCGGGCAGCAGAAGGGAAATATCTCAGGTATCGTACAAAAGGAATTCCTGAAAGTGCTGGGAGATGGGACCGGAACCGTGCGTGAACTATTAAAAAAGAATTCCCGCGCCCTGTTGCAGCTGCCTTTGCTGGAAAAAACAGAACCGCTTATGCTGGACCTTGTCGTTCCAAAAGGCGAATCATTGATCGTTTCTCCTTACGGCAATCACGCACGTGGCGCATTGTTTCTCGATGATTCTGCGTCTGTGAATCCGGCACTGGTCAATATGATCAACGATCTCTGCGGGCTCATGCCGAATTTTTATTATGGCCGTCTCGATATCCGTTATCAAAGCCGCGAATTGCTGGAACAGGGAAATTCGTTTTCCGTAATCGAAGTGAACGGTGCAGGTAGTGAACCCACCCATATTTATGATCCCCGCCATTCCATATTCTTTGCCTGGAAGGAAATTGTTCGTCACTGGCGTTTGCTTTATTCCATCA
>DATCAO010000532.1:0-3482 GCA_036512575.1 Puia sp. | reverse complement strand
AAAACCCGCGTGAAAAGGGAGTTTGCGAACTGTTCGAAATGCAGCAGGAACAAACACCCGGCTTAAGGGCAGTAAGTTACAACGGCCAGAGCATTACGTATTCGGAACTGAACAGGCGGTCTGATCTTTTAGCTGCCCGTCTCATGAAAAATGAAAGGGATGGTTTATTTATAGGAATTAGTTCCACCCGAAATGTAGAAATGATCATTGGAATACTGGCCATCCTGAAGGCGGGAAAAGCCTATCTGCCTCTGGATCCAGACCATCCTCCGGCCCGGATTATACAACTGCTACGTGAATCGGGTATACAATCTCTCGTCTGTAAAGATTGCGAATTTGGTTTTTATAATGCGCTGCAGACCGGGATGGAATTATGGGCAACGGATGTCTTATATGATAACGGTCAGGTAAAAGCCAAACAGCACTCCGAACTGGTTTACTTATTATACACTTCAGGCTCAACCGGTATTCCAAAAGGAGTCTGCATGACCAATGACTCCATGGCTAACCTCCTTCAATGGCAGCGAAAGAATTCACTGGCAGGAGCGGGCACCAAAACGCTGCAGTTTAGCCCTCTTGGATTTGACGTATCCTTCCAGGAAATATTTTCAACACTGACAACCGGAGGTGAATTGGTTTTGGTTGATGATGACCGGCGTCTGGATCCGCTTCTTTTATTGCAATTCATTGAAGAAAATTCCATAGAGCGGATTTTTCTTCCCTTTGTTGCACTTCAGATGCTTACCGACGCAGCCAATACGTACCAACTTTTTCCTTTCCCTTTAAAGGAGATCATTACAGCAGGAGAACAATTGAAAATAACGCCTCAGATCACACGGTTTTTTTCAAATTTACCTGCATGCAGTTTGTATAACCAATACGGGCCCACAGAAACCCATGTGGTAACTGCATTGAAGCTGCGGGGAGATCCGGCGACCTGGCCGGATCTACCCGCCGTTGGTTATCCGATCGACCATACCGATATTTTTATACTCAACGAACTTGGAAAGGAAGTTTCGTCATCTGAATCTGGTGAAATATGCATAAGTGGTATTAGCCTTGCAAAAGGATATTTAAATCAGCCAAACCTGACCGATGAAAAATTTATCATCTGGCAACATCCTGAATTGGGCAATTTGCGCATATATAAGACCGGTGACCTTGGCCGGCGTGATTCAGATGGCCGGATTGAATTTATTGGCCGGCGGGACGAGCAGGTTAAGATTCGCGGTTATCGCATTGAGCCCGGTGAAATTGAAGCCCTGCTGAATCAACAGACAGGCGTTCAGCATGCTGTGGTATTGGCCAGGGAAGATCAGCCCGGTGAAAAGAAATTGGTCGCCTATCTTATTTCATCTAACGGGAAAAAAGATTCGATTCAGATCCGCCATTCAATTGAAAAACTTTTGCCGGCTTATATGGTGCCTTCTGCCTTTATCTGGCTGGATCAATGGCCGAAAACTTCAAGCGGTAAGATAGACAGGAAAGCGCTGCCGCCGCCGGAAAAGAAACGGCCGGAACTTTCTGCACTATATCAGGCTCCCCATACCCAGGCCGAAAAAGAAATTAGTGCCTGCCTGGCCGGAATATTACAAGTTGACCATGTTGGTTTAGCAGATAATTTTTTTGAACTCGGCGGCAATTCCCTGCTGGCACTAAAAGCAGTTGCCGCCCTGAAGAAATCGCTTCCGGTTGATCTGCCGGTAACAAAATTTTATCAGAGCCCCACGGTTTCCGGCATCATTGGGAATCTTGGGCTGACGGAGAAAACTGAGGCTGTCGTGAATAGGCATTTGTTGGGCGACACCAGGGATATCGCAGTGATTGCAATGGCGGCGAGATTTCCAGGTGCACAAAACCTTGATGCATTCTGGACTCTGTTGAAAGAAGGGAGGGAAACCATTTCTTTTTTTACAGCGGATGAACTGGATATTGGAATTCCGGACGAACTAAGAAATAATCCGGACTATATTAAAGCCAGGGGTATTATTGAACAGGCAGAGGAATTTGATGCGGCTTTTTTTGGTATCAACCCCCGCCTGGCGGAGCTTATGGATCCCCAGCAGAGGATATTTCTCGAAATTGCCTGGGAGGCGTTGGAAAATGGCGGCTGTGTTCCGTCGAGATATAAGGGAACCATTGGCGTTTTCGCCGGCACGGGCAATAATACGTATTACCTGAATAACGTTCAGGGTCATCGGGATTTGATCGAGCAGGCGGGCAGCTTCCTGGTGATGACTGCCAATGAAAAAGATTATATCGCAACGCGGACCGCATATGAGCTCAACCTGAAGGGCCCTGCAGTCAGTGTTCATTCGGCATGTTCCACTTCGCTTCTGGCCATTGCCGAAGCTGTAGAAAGTTTGCGAAGGGGTCAGTGTGATATGGCACTGGCAGGCGGCGTTTCTGTTACAGTTCCCATTCGTAGCGGACATATTTTTCAGGAAGGTGCCATGTACAGCCGGGACGGCCACAACAGGAGTTTCGATGCGGAAGCAGCGGGCACGGTATTTAGTGACGGTGCCGGGGTGGTTCTGTTAAAAAATTTGGATCAGGCGATCGCCGATGGCGATACTATTTTTTCAATCATCCGGGGAGTTGGTCTGAATAATGATGGCAGGGGAAAAGGAAGTTTTACAGCGCCAAGTGCAGAGGGGCAGGCAGGCGCTATAACCATGGCCATCAAAGACGCAGGTGTCCATCCGGCGCAGATCAGCTACATCGAAGCGCATGGAACTGCAACACCACTTGGAGATCCGATTGAGATCGACGGATTGAATATGGCATTCGGCCCGCAGGAGAAAAAGCAGTATTGTGCTTTAGGTTCTGTTAAATCAAATATCGGTCATTGTACTGCTGCTGCGGGTGTTGCAGGCTTCATAAAAACTACGCTGTCTCTATACCATAAAAAATTACCGGCATCAGTCAATTTCAAAAAACCCAATCCGCATATTCATTTTGACCAGACTCCTTTTTATGTCAATGATCGTTTCAAAGACTGGGAAACCACCGGCAAGCGTATCGCGGGTGTGAGTTCTTTTGGTGTCGGAGGAACCAATGTACATGTCGTTCTCGAAGAATGTATACCACAGGTTTCTGACGTACATACGATTCAGGGTCCGGAAAAATCTTTGCAATTGATCTGCTGGTCAGCAAAAAATGAAAAAAGCCTGGAATCATATGCAGCCAAATTAACTGATCATCTCGTTAAACTGGAGACGGATCATCTGGCGGACCTGGCATTTAACCTTCAGAATTCACGCGAATCATTTCGTGCCAGGCGTTTCCTCATCGCTGGCGACCGGGGTGAGCTCCTTCAAAAATTAAAATCCAGGCCGTCTTCCCAGGATCACGCTTTCCTGCAGGAATATATAGATGGTGTGGTATTTATATTTCCGGGACAGGGATCGCAATACCCGAATATGGGCAGGGAACTTTACGAACAGGAACCGGTATTCAGGCAGGCGATTGATGAATGCGCA
>DATCAO010000531.1:0-5237 GCA_036512575.1 Puia sp. | reverse complement strand
TGAAATATGCCTGTGAATTGATAATCTGGCAGATATCCTTTGCGTTTGTAAAATGAATGGCATTTTCTTTCACCAGGAACTTGTTGAAAGGATTATTGTGAATGGCAATCGGTGCTTTTGCCGCCATTGCGTTAAGCAGAGAGGGGTTGGATCCGCCCACACTATGTCCATGAAAATACAGTGTGCAAAGGGCGGTTATGGTTTGAACTTTACGTTCATCAAATATGGCTCCCAGGAAAATAATACGAGGTTCGTTTTTGTATTTATTAACCAGGTATTTTCCATGATGGTTTCCGGTATTTCCGATTACTACGAACTTAATATTTGATTCAGCGAGACAGAATCCATCCAATATCATTTCAATATTGTTTTCAGGTTCCATCCTCGCCATCAGGAGGAAGTATTGTTTTTTCTTAAGGTCATATTCATTTAACAGATTTTCATCTGCGACTGAGGAGAGGCCTGCACCGTAAGCAATGTATTTGCAGTTGATTTGGTATTTGGAATCCAGATATTCCTTGATTACCGGTGAGTCTGCCACATGAAAACTACTCGACCGAATGGCCAGTTTTTCTGCATATTTTAGAAAGGCCCTGGCTTTTTTTGAGTATTTTGTACGCTGCCATTCCAGACCATCCATATTTGTAATAATGACTGTTTTTCGGGGATAAAGGAAACCCCATATGGAGCTGCTGGTATAACCCAGCATCAAAATGACGTCAAAGTTTTTTTTACGTGCATCCAATATGCAATTCAGGTCATATATAAACTGGCCCGGTATGCCAATCAGGTATTCGGGATCAAAACAATGGACTATCTGCACGCCATTCCAGGCTTTTTCTTTATAAGGGTGCTGACTGGAATTATATACTGTCAGGTCATGACCTTTTTCCATAAGGCCCTTTGCAATATAGCCGGCAATATGCTCAAAACCTCCATAGTGGTTAGGAACGCCTCTGGTTCCGAGAATGGCAATTTTCATTCAGTTTTTTTTACAATATTTTTATATCCGGCAGATGTACGATAGCCTGCCAGCTGCCAGGTGTATTGCGTTGAAATTTTGCTTTGGAGCTTTTCATCGCAGGGCAGCTCACTTGCTTTTTCGATAGCAGCAAAAATGCTCTCGGGTGATTCCGGAGAACAATACACAGCGTGACTGCCAAAGTACTCCCTCGTGTCGCCCTTATCTGTGATCACCAGGTTGCAGCCCATGGAAGCAGCTTCCAGGGAACTAAGCCCTGTTGTTTCAAACCAGCTGGGCAACGCATGAACTTTGGCTTGCTGATAATAAGCAACCAATTGCTCCTGGGGCATGTGGTCGATAAAATAAATATTGGGGGCGGCTATATTCCGGCACATTTGATAATAGGGAATTTGTCCGGGAGCTGGTGCGCCGATTAAAATCAAGCGGAACCTTGTGTTGTTCATAGCGCGGATGAGGTTGGCCTGGTTTTTTATTCCTTCAATACGGGCGATGCAGAGTACAAGATTAGTGTCTTTTTTGACCAGGTTATTGAACCTGAACAGGTCGCCGTCCACTGCGTTTGGCACAACCAAAAAGTTTGTATTGCAACCATATAATTTTTTTATCCGGGAATATTCAGAAGCGGAATTTGGTAAAATCAACCTGGCTTTTTTTATGATTTCGAGAATGGACCTTTTTTGTCCTTTCCAGACATAAGAAATGCTCATCATTTTGTCTTTTCCCGTTATCCATCGCGAAATGGCTTTTACATATTCTATTGAGTCTGCCGACAGGTGCCGAAATAGCATTCCCGGAAGTCCTTTTCGGTGGAATTTGTCATATTCGCTATAATCTATCAATATGGTGGAAACAACGAAGGGAATGGTTATTTTTTTAATATGAAACAGGATATCTGCCGGTCTGGTAATATTAAAAAAATGGAGTAAGCTGTAATGGCTGTAATCGATGGCTTCGTTCGTTAGCCTGATGTCGACTGCAATGCCCTGGCGATTCAGGATTCGGGCCGTTTGCATAGCCTGGATGGTATCACCGCCTCTTACGGTGTATAGTGTGGACCGGACTATCATGGCAACTCTGATCATCTTTGGCGGACAATTAGGGAATACAGATAAATGTCACGTTAATTGTTAGGTATCTAGTCAGCTGGAGCAAGGTAAACCTTCATTTCAAATGGATGTATTCGTTTTCAGGTTTGCCCGTCCCTACTTATGGGTACGTTTCCGTGTGCACAGGGTTGCGTAGTTTTCAGGCGATTGTTGGTATAATGAATGTAATATTTTACAATCCTTTTGCTCACTTATTGGGAAAGAATCGCTGTAACAGCGCAAAACCGACCCGGTTTTGCAACTATATAAAAATAACCCCGCAAAAGCGGGGTTATTTACTAAACCCATTGAGAACTATTAAACTGGGTTGATGAGGGGTTCGAATTTAATCTTGCTGATCCTTCCCGTTCTTTTTGAAATGGTGTGATTTAGCACAGGTCAGATCCACTTGTATGATCTGGCCCATCCCTGGGGCACCGGCATATCCCCAATTGGAGATGTATAATTTTTCATCCGGTCCGAACGTGATGCCTGTCGGCAGATCCAGCTTGGATACAATCGTCATGCGGGATCCGTCGGGGTCGATCCGTATAACATCCCCGGTACCCGGCGTCGGGAAATCATTACCGGTTGTATTTTCCTGGACGTACAGACCGCCCAGCGGATCAAATGTTACACCCAGAACCGTACTGAACCCGGTAGCAAATACCGAAATTTTTCCGGATGGCGTGATTTTATAAATGTCCGATCTTCCTGTACCTATCGGGAATGTATTCAGATTGCCGACGTAAAAATTTCCATCGTGAAAAGCCAGAACGGTAGGAACAATATGTCCCTGCGTAGCGGAGATGTCCACGAGTCTTTTGATATTACCCTTGGTATCCATCACATCCAGTTCGCCATGATTGGGTTCGATTGAATAGAAACGATCGCCCAGGCTGATCATACTATAGGGTGTGCCATCCGGTTCAAAGTCGCGGGGATTTGGATTCGCCGCCGGATTATTTTTATAGAAAGTGCTCAGGTCATTAATCAGCGTCCAGGTTTTGTCTTTGTGCACTTTAAATATGCCATTGGGATAATCAGGTACGCCGTGCGAACAACCTGCACTGGTTAACAAACCGTACAGGTCGCGACCGATAAAAGCGATATCCGCAACAACACTGATAAATCCACCGATCAGCGGACTTGTTGTGCTGGAAAGTATATTGTCTGCTACTGTTGTCCTGACACGGGAATGTTCAATCTTTGAAATGCGTGCGCCCGTATTGCTGCCGGTATAAGGACCTGCACCCGGAACCTGGTCGCATTGTCCGATAGTGGAATTTGTTCCTCCAATACCACCTTCAGCTACATACAGGTCTCCATCGGGGCCGAATTTCAACCCCCTTGGATTATTAATCCTGTGGCATAAACCGATGAAGTGATGACCAGGTTATCGGGACTGCAATTGCAGAATACCGTGCCATCTTTTTTACAGGAATAAAATAAGAAACAGCATGCAATAAACGCGGGGAGATTCGCGTAATTTTTTCTTTTCATAAATCCAGGTTTTTTTAAGAGTGAAAAAAAATAGTTGAATGTTGATTATTCATTCAGATAGTGGGGATCCTTCAATGATGTTTGGGAGTGTTCATAAGGGCGGGCAAAGAGGCGATACCTGTTCTAAGGTATCGTATATACAAGGGAATTCATTGTATAAATGCGACAACTTTACACAGTTTGAGAGAAACAATCAGATTCGGATGCCTTCCTGATACAGGCATGCATTAGTGTATTCCCTGAAGGGAACAGGTATTCGTCTCCGTTATGCAGCAGTTTAATGTCGGCAGTGGACTATTTCCCGATTGGAAATTTTTTAAACATGGGGGGAACGATCTCGTTAATGGTGGGTTTCACACCTTTCCTATCCTTTTCTTCCACTTTCCCGGAAGCACTACTGCGCCAGATGATTTTATTTTCCTTCCTGTCGATCATATCGATCACCAGGGAACCATCGCGAAAAGTAGTTACCTGCAAACCTCCGGTGTACTGGGCCGGCTGATAATTATAGTCGTAAGAAGGCACGTAATAGTACATATTGTATTGACCTGGCAATGCGCCAGGGTTGGACTGCGGTGCGTAAACAGGATTGGGTTCATTGCCGACGTTGTACGTTTTAGTCAAAACCAGGGTATAAGTGAACAGACAATCCGGATTCAGCGAATCAAAACTCATTCCCCTTTGTGTAAGTTGTTGGTACACGGCAGCTGCCAGAAATTTTTCAACAGCCTGTTTGTTTGCCAGTTTAGTATAGGCAGTATCCTTGGTAGCCAGCCAGGCAAAGGTTTTGTAATTTTTGAAATCCACACCTTTTGTTGCTTCGGACTGATACAGGTTTGAAGGAGGTGGATAACAGGCGGTCAGGCAAAGAATGAATGCGATTAATGCCAGTTTTGTTTTTTTCATGCTTATCAATTGATGGTTGTTGCCGGAAGGAGTCGCTTTGTTCTACCTGTTTTTATCGCGGGGATATCTAACCGATAACAGCAGTGAAAATAAGAAATACTTTGGTATTTACTTTAAGACAGTAAATATGATTGAATTTGAAGGAAGACGGGACTAGTCTGATTGGTTAAGAAAATGAAAATTTCCTGACCGCATATCCAGTTTTTCAAAGGATTGTTCCTTTTTTTCGTGCAGTGTATTCTTATAAACGATCCGAAAACAAAGATAAATTAGCGATAACCATGCCATGGCGACCAGGAAACTACCCGCGACATCGGTTGCATAGTGTACATGTAGATAAATCCTGCTAAGACCGATCAGAAATCCGAATATGGCTAAAAGGATTGACATGGCACATTTAACATGGGTCTTTTTATGTGTTTTCCAAATAAGGCAAATGATAATCCCGGTGAAAATGAATCCGCCAAGGGCGTGTCCGCTTGGGAAACTGTATCCACCGGCGCCGCTTACTAATGGATATGGAGGTCGTAATCTATGAAAGGTTGGCTTCAGCAACCATCCTAAAATCAGGCTGGAGCAGACCATGGTTAAAACCATGGCAGCATATATTCGATAGTTGCGTTTGATAAGATACAAAACGATGACCAAATAGGAAGGAATCAGAAATGTTCCTGTACCGAAAAAAGTGATCATGTTGGCGATTCGGGTATGACTATCGGAGATTACAGGACGAAAATACTGAAAAGCCAAACTGTCCA
>DATCAO010000530.1:0-3627 GCA_036512575.1 Puia sp. | reverse complement strand
AAAGTAAAAAGGATTTTCAGGTAATAAAAAGAGGAAAATGAACAATACATTTCAGGTAAACCGATTTGGGTGGCTGTTAAGAAAAACTTTATTGGAAAGGAGGGTGCAGACTTTGGGGCTTACTGCCCTTGTGCTGGGCGTCTCCCTGATTATATATGCTTTTTGCAAAACCGTTGTAGGTTTTGGAACTGCGCAAAATTTAACCTTTATCTGGGGTTTGTCAGGAGGTGGTTGTTTCATGGCCTCTTTTGTGTTTGGATATTTTGGTTCGAACGCCAGCGGCATATCCTACCTGACGCTCCCGGCTTCAATTTTTGAAAAATGGCTGACCGGTATTTTAATCGGTGTGATTCTCTACCCAATCATATTCCTGCTTTTTTTTCGTCTGATGGATGCCGGTTTTGTCATGATGTATCACAATAGCCTGGATCCGGCCAGCTTTTCTTATCATTCGGATTATGCATCAGTCTATACGCTTCCCTTTAACGGAAGGGTTGCGCTCAGGGTGTATAACCTGTTTCTGATTTTCACCTCAATCTCATTTTTGGGATCTCTCTATTTTAATAAAGTAAGTTTTGTTAAAGTGGCATTGGTTTTTTGCGCATTTTGTTTTTTTATATTTACCCTAAACTGGATCATCGCTAAAATGTTTTTTGGTGATATTGCTGGTGCCTTCCCTTTCAGAGAGGTTAGCATTTCCATTGGAAAATCCATGAACCCGGAAGAAGGCGCGATAGGAATGCCTGAAAGGATATTTCAGATCACAGAATTTTTCTTCGATTATATTATGCCCGTTTGTTTGTTCACTTTAGTGTATTTACGTCTGCGTGAAAAGGAATTTTAATTGAACACATGAATTTCAGAGAAAACCCGGCCATATTTATACAGATCGCGGAATGGGTCTGTGAACAGGTTTTATTGGGAAAATGGAAATCCGGCGAGAAAATTACCAGCATCCGGGACCTGGCCATGGACATGGAAGTGAATCCCAATACCGTACAGCGCGCGTACGATATCCTGCAGCAGCGGGAAATTATAACCAATAAAAGAGGTTTGGGCATCTATATTGAGACCGACGCCACCGAACGCATTCTGGCTTTTAAGCGGGAGCAGTTTATGGAAAACGAGCTGCCGGTATTCCTGAGAAATATTTACCTGTTGAAAATAGACCTCAACGAAATCGGGAAACAATATGACAAGTTTGTTAGAGCCAATTTTAAAAATAAATTGAAATGAAATTAACGATCAAAATACTGATTGGAATACTCGGTTTGTTTGTCGCGGGATTATTCGCTTCGAATATCATTTTGAAAAAAGAATATGAAAAGGTTGACAAAACGGATTTTTACTGGACCTATAAGAGGGTTTTGGAGAAACCTTTTAAGTATTTAAAAATAGTTGGTGGAAACATTACCCATATTGCCTTCGAGCAGTCTGCTGATTGCTCCGTCAGAATATTGGATACCTGGCTTAGGGTAAATGAAGGCGTGGTGCAAACCTCAGTTCAGAATGATACGCTGTTTATCCGGTTTGATTATTCCGGGAAGACTCCGGAGCAAATGAACTGGTGGAAATACGTAACAGCTGTGCGGGTTTTTTCACCGGCATTATTGTCCGTTGAAGGGTTCGATACTGACCTGGGGATGTTCAAACTGAAACAAAAATCAATCGACGTATCGATGTCGGGAAGATCGAATTTTGAAGTGGAGAGCAGTATCCGTTTTCTGGATTCAATCAACGTCCGCCAAAAAGATTCCTCGGAAGTTGTTTTTGAAATGTCGCCGGATAATTGGCGAACAGAACCTGGCCGGGAGATCATGACCAAACTGGGAGGGCCTGGTCCAAAACTGCAGGTGGTTGTGAATGGTCCGCCAAACGGACAAATCAAAAGCCGTGAAGCGATGAACATACATTATGTTCATGCCCGACTGGAAGGCAATACCTTGTTGGACCTTGGCCATGCCCAGATTGATTCCCTGCAGCTCTCGATTTCAGACAGCTCTGCGATTGTACTTTCAGGTGGCGCGCTGAAAAAAAATCAGCAATATAGAAAATGATGATCTGTTTTCCGGCCAGGGCCCACTCAATTATTTGATCAGCTTGTACCAGCGTACGGTCGGGGGGCCTTCCACTCCCGCATCCGTCATGATCTTTTGCAAATCGGGTGATTTCATTCTGGCTTTTGCTTTAGTCAAATCACTCACCTCGAACAATACAGACACTGTGTTGGAATCCTGTAGATTCCTCGCGATTCCTCTTTCGATCAGCCCGTTGGCACTCCTGCCTGTGGAATCCGCATCATAGGCTTTTAGCCAGACGGCAAAATCTTTTACCCGATGGGAGACTGCCAGACCATCGAGGAATTGTACGGGGTTATCGTTGACGCGAATGAATTCCGCATAGGTAAACCCGGGAGGGCCGCCCACGCCGGCTTTCATCATCGCTTCTTTGGCGGCTGGCAGTGCGTAAAAGGATTTTGCCTTATCCATATCGGTTATTTTGTCCACAACAAATACGGTGTTGGAATCCTTTATATCACGGCCGATCACATAGTGCGTGATGCCATAGGAATTGCGCAATGAATCCCGGTTAAAATATTCGGCTTCCGATTTGTCAAAATTTTTCACCTTGTGCTGAACGATAACGACTTTGAACGGGATAAACGGGGGCTTTACTTCAGCCGGTGCCGGTGCAGCTGCCACCGCGGAGTCGGCTGATTTGGTTTCTTCCTTTGCCGGCTCGCTGCCGCAGGATAATAACATAATAGCCATGGATAGGGCAGGTAAGGCCGACAAAAGTTTCATTGTGTATTATTTAGAATGAGAAAATAAAAAAACAGGGCATCCGGGAAATTCTTTTCTAAGGGTGAGGTGGAAAAAATGGATGGGTAAGCTACCAAATAATTTTGTGGAAACAAAAATTATTCAGGTTGCTGTTTATGTTTCCTAATAATCATAAAGTTTTACCTGCTGTATGGAGAATTCCCCGACGGGAATTCTGATATGCCGGCCCTGGTGATCCTGATCCCCATTCATTCTTCTCCCGGGTTTCCATAGGCCGTTCATATATTCTCCTTCATAAGCCCGGAGAATGCCCACAGTGGGATTCCCGCTTTTGACGGAGGAAAAACTAACTACGATTCCGGTTCTTGTCCGCATCTCTCTCATCGACGGCGTTGCAATAGGATTTCATTCGGGCATTGATTTCGCTTTTGAGACCGGCTGTTTGTGCTGAGGAGAAAATTACTGCCCAACAGAAAGCAAGCGTAAGACATGATCTTAAATGCATGGTCATGATGGTTGAGGGTTATTGAATAAAGTTATGGGAATTATCTTCTGACAGCCTGATTTTTTCGTTGAAGATTCAGATTCTTTACCAGCAAAAATGAACGGATTATATTTAGGGTAGCGTTCCACAAATAAGAGATCACATGTCACCACATGATTTACACCTGGGCAAAACAGTATTCGGTGATCCCGCTGATGCCGGTAACCTGATGAGCTTGGAAGAAGCGCATCAGCTGCTGGAAGCATGGGTGCCCAATGAAAAGCTGCGTCTGCACATGAAACAGGTGGCGGCGCTGATGAAAGCATGGGCCATCGAAAAAGAAGGAGCCGATCCGAAGAC
>DATCAO010000529.1:0-4431 GCA_036512575.1 Puia sp. | reverse complement strand
TTCATAACCAATTACCAGGAATATCAGTAGACAAACGGCAATACCCGTCGCAAGCCCCAAAATGTTGATAACAGCCGAACCGGAATTGCGTTTTAAATTTCGAAGGCTGATCCTGAAATAGTTCTTGATCATCTGGCGGGTTTTTCGTTGTTTAAAACGGGTATATCCCATATCTATCCAACCCGATGCCGCTAAATAAAATGTTGGTAATCAAGGAACTTAAATAGAGCTTCCGTTTAAGACTGTCCGGTTTTGATACGCCTGGTGTCCGGAACCCGGATCGCGTTATTTCATGAGCTGCTGATACGTGATTTCAAAGGGTTCAGAACTGACTTTAAACCATCCGCTAAACGGATGATCCAATACCAGGATAAGGAAAATCAGGGCCCCGATCAGCGCACCCAGCAGGGCGTTCATCAGGATATGCAGGGACCTGTTTTGCACAACGAAAAGCCAGGACAGTACCAGATTGATCAATCCTCCGAAAAATACCACCCACCAAATCATTTCTGAAACACCCTTGGTTACGTTCTGAATGCGGAGTCGCCTAAGAAGGATATAATTATTATAACTGCCCAGAGCCGAAGCATGCACTATTTTTTGTCCTTCAGTTAAGGGTTCAAATCCGTAAAGATTCTTTTGAAAACGGTTGATCAGATCCACACCGCCTGTCGGAATGATTCCCTTTTCCTGCTGGGGCCATGCCACATCAATAACATATCTTGTGTAAGACTTTAATTCTCCGGTAAGCTGGCTGCGATAGGGTTCTGGATAACTGCTTACATCGCGGTACACAGCGGAAAGAGTGGCGGCTTCTTCCTCTACCTTCACATTCACATGGCTATAATTATCCCATGCACCGACAGCGATCAGGCCAAGAGTTATGCCATACACCACACCGGTAGCAGAAATATAATAGCTGATCACTTCATTTTGGGCAGGTGGTTTACCCAGCCATTTTTCAACCCTTTGTCTGACAGCCAGGAATCCTAAGACGGAAACGCCGGCAACAAATCCGATTACTAAAAGGAAAAAAAGCGAAGGGGGTACACTATACAACCAGGACAAGCTCATGATATTCGTTTTGGGGCCTCTAACTTAATCAATATTGGGCTAAAGAAATGGATTAGTTTCTTACCGCAATTTTAAAATCAAAGGCCCCAATATTTTTCCAAATGGGTTTTAGTAATTTGGTTTGAAGAACATTTTCAAACAGTATAATATCTTTCTGATACCAGATTTCTTTTTTATAACCAAAAGCTTGTGCCTGTTTCGGAAGAAAAATAGACAGCGGGCCAGGCTGAGTTTTCTGTTAAATCGGTTCAACATTTCCTCCAAAATCAGTTTGGTTTCCGGGTCTCTGACCGGCGCATGGGCGCAGGCATTCAATTCCTTCAGCTTGATAAGAAATTTTTGTTCATTTGTTTTTCTGTTTTTTTTGGTTTTGGCCTTGCCCACACCAAAATGATTTGATTCGTGCTGCCTGTATTTTACGAGGGGCAGGTGGACGTATTTTATCCCGTTATTGGCGGCCGCACAAAAGCTGATCCAACGGTCGTACATAATTTCCACCGGCATGGGCAGTATATACTTTGCGAAATCGCCTTGCATCATCAGCGTATGACCTGGCAGACAAATGCCCATTAAAAAAGGGACACCCGAATAAAAGGATTTCAGGTTCACCAGGGAACTGATTCTTTTGTTGAGTGTTTGTCCGGACTTGTCCACAAGTTCAGAATCTGAGCATATGGCGTCTTCATTTTCCATAGCATTCATCAAGACATCAATTTTATTGAGCTCCCAGATATCATCCTGGTCGGAAATGGCAATAAATTCCCCGCTGCAATTTTTTATTGAATTTTCGAAAGTGGCTGTAATGCCCTGGTTTAACCGATGCCTGAATATTTTTATTCTTTGATAGCTTTTCTCAAAGTCCCTCAGGATGGCCAGGGTTTCATCCGATGATGCATCGTCGGTGATGATAATCTCCAGATTGGGATAAGATTGACCAAGAATACTGGAGATCTGTTCTTTCAAATAATCTGCTCCATTATATGTAGCCATCGCTACTGAAACAAGGGGAGTTGAAGTCATAAACGGTCATTTTTTTTGTGTCTGATCAGGCCGCCGTATTCGGTTACCTGCAAATGAGATCCCTGTAGATTCATTTGACTCTTTTTGGATTTGAGAGGAGTATAGTACAAAGAGTTATCTGCCTGTACCAGGTCTTCTAATTTGACATATTTCACAAAATGATAGAAGGCCATCAGCGCTGACCAGTAAAACCCATTCAACCCATTTAGAAAATTCCTATCTGCCATATAATATCTCAGGAAATAGTAGGGGAGGCAGATGAGAATTAAGGGCATGGATTTTCTTTTTCCTTCGAGGAAATATTTTTCTGCACCCCATTCCGTGTACCTGTCAAATTTGGTGAAATACTGGGTTATATCGCGGTAACTGTAATGGAGCAGGCGGCCTTCCAGATTTTTAGTTTTGCCCTGTACTATTATTTTTTCATGAACGCGGTCGTTGCTCATATGGCAGGTATTCCGGTTAAATAATTTCACGACCATTCTCCTGCTTTCCCTTCCGAATCTGAATCGTTGTTTTCTGAAAACCAGATTGGAGGGGAGTGCAAAGGCCTGAATATTTTCCAGGTTTTGTAATTCCTGTTTGATTTCTTCTACCAGCTCGCTGGTCAGGTATTCGTCAGCGTCGAGACATAACACCCAGTCGTTCTTTGACTTTGAGATGGCAAAAGATTTCTGTTCACTATAACTTTCAAAAACGCGCTGGATCAATTTGCAGTGCATGTCCCTGGCTATGCGCTCAGTACCGTCGGTGCTGAAACTGTCTACTACAATGATTTCATCGCACCATGACAGCTGGGAAATGGTTCGCCTGAGATTTTTGGCCTCATTGTAGGTTATCATAACTGCACTGACCGGGTATTTGGGTGGAGAGGTAATGGGTTTCATTCGATTTGTTTTTTATGAAATCCCGATAAGGGGTCGTTTACAAAATAGGACCAGATGGCTGGGTTTCTTTTAATTTCCAACTCAAAAAACCTGAGCAGGATTTGCATTGTGTTTCGCATCTCAGTATAAGGGATGTGCTGATCAATGAGTGGTCCTTCCTGGATGTCTATCCTCCCATTCCGAAGTATGGGAACTGCTGCCTGTATCGGTACTCCGGCAATTCGGGCCAGTCTGGCAGGGAGCAGGGACAAATTGCCCGGCTTACCCAGGATTTCTGCAGGCTGATCATTTGATTTATTGAATACATCTGCTGCAATGATCACCCGGCCTCCGTAGCGCAGGTGCCGTACGATATGCATCAATTCGTTGTGTCCTTTACGTTGATTTTTCAGACGTTTTTTTCTTTTCGCAGACTGGCCCGTATCCACGATCAGCGCGTAATGGTTTTCGGAAAACCAGCGAACGAGCAGGCGTTTCCAGGGTGTGTGGCAGGTTACCAACACAAGACCTTTACCGGCAGGAATAGGAATATTAAAGTTTACCAGCTTCAATACATGACTGCAAAAAGGAGATCTTACCCACACGGACACGACTTTTTTGAAAAGTCTCGCGAACCAGATTTTTTGCATATTTACGCTTAAACCTCCTGGTGCCTGTTTTATGCAATCGGGCACATACAGAATATGTATCTGTATAAAAAAACAATGGATGACTGAAATCAGATGGGAGATGATCAGGCATGGGGCAAACCAAAAGCTACGATATGATGCATTCCGGATCACCTGGATTAAGGTTGTTTTTGTTTAATCCAAAAATATCAAGGCAGGGTTTGGGTACCTAATTGGTTTCTGCCCATCAGATTGGCCAAACAGCAGGATTGAGTAAAATCCACAAGGGAATCATGTAAAAATGGAATGTTTTGCTAAAATCAAAAGCCGGGGTGGAATAAACTGCAGAATATGCAAAAGGAATCGGATTGCTTTGCAGGATTTGCTGAATATTGTTCCTGTAGAGCCTGGCGGGGGCGGTATATTTCAATTGGCCATTTGCCGTTCATATTGGTAGTATCTGCCCCGGAAGATCGCCAGCGCAGATAAAAGCAAAAAGATGCAAAGCCAGGGTAATGAGGAAGTGAGGATACTGATATATATGATGAGGTATAAGCAGAGTATTATTTTAAGGTAAACCTTCATTGGAAAGAACTTAATGAAAAGCAGACTGTGCATAAACAACAAAAGGCTATAACTAAACAAAATAAAAAGGAAAGCGTCGGAATAATGCAAGTGTCTTGGCGTAAGCAGGGCAAACGTGCATATTTCAGGAAGCAACAGGAAAAAATAGAACACGGCATATTGGGTAAACCTGCTGAATAAAGAGACAGGGACTGACCGGTAAAAACTTAATCTTGTTTCTTCCAGGTCTCTGATTTGGTGAATCAAAAGCCCATGAC
>DATCAO010000528.1:0-4831 GCA_036512575.1 Puia sp. | reverse complement strand
ACTTCTGCCATTTTCCTTTCATAGTTCAGGGTCCCTTCCGCGTATAATTTATCGACGAGGAATTCTGCGGATTCTTTGAGGAATTCTTCTTCAGTAATCGCAGTATCGACGCCGAAATTCAGGATGACGGCCACTTTGAATCCTTCATAATCTTCCACATCGCGAAAGCTGTTCACCATACTTTCAGCCACGGAATAAAATGCATTATCGAGGTCAAGTGCAAGCCGATCGCCAAACAATGCGTGGTTTCTTTTTTTGTACACCACGTTACGCTGTTTGTTCATGACGTCGTCGTATTCAAGCAGTCGTTTGCGGATGCCGAAATTATTTTCCTCTACCTTCTTTTGCGCCCGTTCAATACTTTTTGTTACCATGCTGTGCTGGATTACTTCCCCTTCCTTATATCCCATTTTATCCATCAGGGAAGCAATTCGCTCACTACCGAACATGCGCATCAGATCGTCTTCCAGGGCAGAATAAAACTGGGTTGTACCCGGATCACCCTGCCTTCCGGAACGACCCCGCAACTGACGATCCACACGCCGGCTTTCATGTCTCTCCGTGCCCACGATAGCGAGTCCGCCAGCTTCTTTCACGCCTGGTCCGAGTTTGATATCCGTACCGCGACCAGCCATATTGGTGGCGATGGTTACGGCACCCGTTAAACCCGCTTCGGCAACAACCTGAGCTTCACGGGCGTGTTGTTTTGCATTCAGCACATTATGCGGGATTTTTTTTACCGAAAGCATTTTGCTAAGCAGTTCGCTCACTTCTACAGAAGTAGTACCCACCAGGGAAGGTCGCCCTTCTGCCCGAAGTCTTTCGATATCATCGATGACAGCCCTGTATTTTTCGCGTTTTGTCTTATACACGAGGTCCTGCGAATCCTTGCGTATTGCCGGTACATTGGTGGGAATGGTTACCACATCCAGTTTATAGATATCCCATAATTCGGCGGCTTCCGTTTCTGCGGTTCCCGTCATACCTGCCAGCTTATGATACATGCGGAAATAATTCTGCAGAGTAACGGTAGCGTAGGTTTGCGTAGCAGCTTCGATCTTCACGTTTTCCTTCGCTTCAATAGCCTGGTGTAATCCGTCGCTGTAACGGCGGCCTTCCAGGATACGTCCTGTTTGTTCATCCACGATTTTTACCTGCCCATCGAGCACTACATATTCGACATCCTTATCAAACAGCGTATAGGCTTTCAGCAATTGCTGTACGGTATGTATGCGATCGGCTTTAATGGCATATTCGTTCAGGAGCGCTTCTTTCTGTTGAAATTTTTCCTCCGCGCTCATTTCGCTTTTTTCAATATCGGCGAGTTTGATTCCGATATCTGGCAGAATAAAAAAATCAGGATCCTCTCCTTCCCGGGTAATGGTATGAATGCCTTTGTCGGTCAGGTCAACCGAATTATTTTTTTCATCGATACTGAAAAAAAGTTCGTTGTCCACTTTCGGCATTTCCTTCTGCTGATCGGCCAGGTAATAGTTCTCTGACTTTTGCAGTTTTACCCGGATGCCGGGTTCACTCAGGAATTTGATCAGGGCCCCGGTTTTTGGAAGTCCCCGGTGGGCGCGCATCAGGGCAAGACCGCCATCTTTAGGATCATCATTATTTTCGGCGAATTTTTTCTTTGCTTCATTGAGAAACTGATTGGCCACTTTTTTTTGGGCCTCCACCAGTCTTTCCACACGGCTTTTCAACAAATGAAACTGCTGATCATCGCCCTTGGCTACCGGGCCGGAAATGATAAGCGGTGTTCGGGCATCATCGATCAAAACACTGTCCACCTCATCCACCATGGCAAAATGGTGTTTGCGCTGCACCATTTCATCTGGTGTATGCACCATATTATCACGGAGATAGTCAAAACCAAATTCGTTATTGGTGCCGTAAGTAATATCAGCCATATACGCTTTGCGGCGGGCCTCGCTGTTGGGTTCATGTTTGTCGATGCAGTCAACTGAAATTCCCAGCCATTCGAAAATGGGGCCATTCCATTCGGAGTCACGGCGGGCCAGGTAGTCATTTACAGTAACCAGGTGAACGCCTTCACCGGCCAGCGCATTGAGATAAGCCGGCAGTGTGGAAACCAGGGTCTTTCCTTCTCCGGTAGCCATTTCCGCGATCTTACCACTGTGCAGTACGGCGCCCCCGATCAGCTGAACATCATAGTGAATCATATTCCAGGTGATGGCGCCGCCGGCAGCCGTCCAGCTATTGCTGTATACAGCCTGATCCCCTTCAATTTTTACATAATCTTTTACTACACTGAGTGACCGGTCGCGATCGTTAGCCGTAGTAACCAAATGCGTATTTTCTTTAAAACGACGGGCTGTTTCTTTTACCACGGCAAAAGCTTCGGGCAGCAGGCCATCCAAAACTTCTTCAATTAAATCATCGCGCTTTTTCTTCAGCGCGTCCATTTCGATATACAGTGTGTCTTTGCCGGATATGTCGCTGAAAGGCAGTTCCTCAGCTTTTTTCCCCAGATCGGCAACAGAAGCATCGATTTCCCGGAGATGTTCTTTTATTCTTTGCTTGAATTCGTCCGTTTTAGCTCTCAACGCGTCGTGGGAAAGGGATTGGTAAGCCCCTACAAACTGGTTGATTTCCTCAACCCGGGGCATTATATTTTTAATATCCTTTTCCGACTTATTTCCTCCAAATAACTTCGATATAAAACCGATCATATATACTGGGATTGAGTATGAATTTGAAAACTATGTCAAATATGGTGCTGTTCCTGTTTCAGGGCCAAATTGACAGTTTGCAAAGATAAGAGGCAAGTATGAGAGTATGGGAGTATGAGAGTGTGGCGTGTGCAATGGTCAATTTTAGAAAATTCCACTAAAATTTGATCATTTCACTGATTTTGTTAAATAATTTAGTATTTTCGCTAAAATGATTAGCGATGTCTGTTGCAGCACAAAACTTAAAATACCTGAGGAAACTGAGGGGCTGGACGCAGGAAGAATTTGCGACCAAGCTGAAAATCAAGAGATCCCTGCTCGGGGCATATGAGGAAGAAAGGGCCGAACCACGCCTGGACGTCCTGGAGCTGGTGAGCGACATGTTCCGGGTATCCCTGGACGAATTGCTCCGGAAGAAGATGCAGGATGTTAAGGGCAGCAGTTACCTGGCCAAACGCCGGGCACAGAAAATGGCAGGTTTGCCTAACCAGATTCAATTGGTACCGGTCAAAGCGGCGGCGGGTTACCTGGCCGGTTATGGTGATCCGGAATTCCTGGATGAGCTGAATACCTTTACCCTGCCTATGCTTGCTCCTGGCAATTACCGGGCTTTTGAAATTGTGGGGGACTCCATGTTGCCCACTCCCAGCGGATCAGTTATCGTAGCCGAAAAAATCGAAAATATTGAAAGTGTCAGAAGCAACCTCACCTATATCGTTGTATCCCGAAATGAAGGCATCGTATATAAAAGAGTGATGAAAAATAACAAGCTAAAAAATAAACTCACATTAATCAGTGACAATACGGTATTCCAACCCTATACCGTAAATGCTGAAGACATACTGGAAATCTGGAAGGCGGAAATGGTGGTAAGCAAGGCCAATACCGAACAAAGATGGGACGTCAATCAGCTGGCCAGCCTGGTGAGTAATCTGCAAGACCAGGTGACGACACTCAAGAGAAAGATGAACTGATTTTTCTTACTACAAATTACCAATGCGCTACCGGATCTGAATCAGATCCTGGTTAACGATCGCAAATACCTGTTCTTCGGTTTCAGGATAGATCATCGCTGTACCTGAAAAACGGCTGAATGCAGGGAGGACTGCATATTTTTTCCCGAAATAAAAACAAGGAAAACAAAGTGATTGCTTACCCGCACCCTGAAGGCGTATACCCGGATGCATATGACCGGAAAAAAAATAAGAACCACCGCGCGGCCGGGGAACTGAATATCCTGCTTTGCCGTTAAGGTGATCTGTAATATCATGCACGAAATGGAATTGGTTACGGGTAAGTGTTTGAGGACTTAGTTGTATTCCGGCATGCTCATACCATTCTTCCTGCAATACATCGTGATTTCCGCGGATGAGCCGGAAAGTTATATCCGACAGGTCAGTACGCCATTTCAAAAACAAATCCAATTCACGGTTCGCGCGACTATGAAACATATCTCCCACAACAATCAACTCCCGCGGCTGAAAATATTGGATCTGCACAATCAGGCGCTGCAGGTCCTCTTTATAAACTGAAGCCGGAACAGCGATGCCTGATTTTCTGAAATGACCTGTCTTTCCGAAATGAAGGTCCGATACAACCAGCGATTTTTCACTTTCCCAGAACATCGTCCGCTCCGAGGTGAGCCAGAATTGCTGATCCAGAATTTTATGGGAAAGGGGTTTTTGCATCGGGGCAAAGATATTTTATCTGACTCGTTTATTTTCCAGGTCGCGTGATAATTGCTGCTGCATTTTTTTTACACGGTCTTCCAGTTTTTCTGATGAGAGGTCTTCCCGCATACTGTCGACCTTTAGCGGAAAACAAAAGGGTGTAAGTTTTTCCGGAAACCGGAGAATAATCCTGCTTTTTGCGATGCGTTCCAGCATATCCCGAAGCCTCACCTCTTCCATCTGCTGTTCCATTACCTCATGATAGGCTTGCCGCAACAACAAATTATGGGGGTCGTATTCACTGAACACATTAAACAGCAGCCCCGCTGAAGATTGCAGGTGTCTTGTTTTTTTGTATTCGCCCGGATAACCCTGGAAAATCAGTCCACCGATCACCGCCACATCCCTGAATTTTCGACGCGCCATTTCAGCACTGTTTACACTACGCTGGATATCAGCAGT
>DATCAO010000527.1:0-3222 GCA_036512575.1 Puia sp. | reverse complement strand
AACCTTTCGGTAGATTCCCTGAAAGCATTGCCTACCGAATCTTACGAACAAATAAGCCGTCTTCTCAAGCTTTTGTTGGCAGCAAAAGAGAACTAACAGTTTCATGGCTTCAATCCCCATCAATTTTCTATAATGGAACGTCCGGATATCCAGCATAAGCTAAAATTGGGTCCTTCTTTTCTGCCCATTTACATTTTCTATAATTGTCAATGAATCTTTTTTTATTCCGGCAGTCTAAAGTCCTAAGGCTTCTTTTAAAATCGGTAATCTGAGAAATATAAGAAAAATGTATCTCTGACAACGATCTATAAATATAACCGGAAGGAAACTCGGAATAACAACTATGGGTAGAAATGGAAACCCCTTAAGGCGAAAAAGAATTTAGTCATAGAACCGTTTCCGGAAAACAAATTCAAGCGGAATCTTATCAAATTATCTGTTACTAATCCGTCACCAATTCCCCGCAAACCCACTGGAATCGGGGGACAGTACTTTTTGTATCGGGAAGTAAGCCGCGATAGATGCGCATTTCCCGCTGTTGATGCGGGTTCGAATTCGATTTCATTTGCCTTTATCTACTTTTCTTCGCCTTTAGTAGCCTTTTCTTATCTCCTAATCTGTTACTAAATCCTATTTGTACTAAGTGTTTGTATGTAGTGGCCAGATTATAGCGCACATTGATACGCTATGATACCCTATGATACTTAATGATACGGTATGATATGGTGAAAATCCATGGCTCCTAAGGGAAACCATGTATGAGAGCTCCTGGAATATTACGCGTTGAGGAAACCCGATATATTTATAGTGGGATTAAATATATAATAGAAATAGATGTAGCATGAAATCAATGAACTACCCCATTTTAGGCTTCCGTTGTGATTTCTATCAAAATCGAATTGTCCCAACGACAATATAAAATGGATAACACTAAACAACAGTGTATCAAAGAAAATGTCTTTACGGACGAAGCGCCTTATATCATAAATTTGAGTGTTGTATGCCACTTTGCCAAGACACTTCATAATGAAATCATTTTTAGTTTTCTACTGTAGCTTTTCTCTTTTCTTGACTGCAGGTGCACAATCAGACAGCGTAGTCTATCAAACCTTAATCGCGAAAGCGAGTTTATTGCATCTTCAGAAAAATTATAAAAGTGCCATTAATTTTTACAAAAAAGCATTTCAGATACAACTACCCGATGCGTTGACTGCTTATAAGGTAGCGGGCATGTATTCGATGGACAGTAATACTGACGAGGCATTTCATTATTTACAAATAGGTTTAAATTCCGGTTGGACAGAAGCCGATTGGCTTTCATTTGACCCTTATTTTGATTACCTGCGAAAAATAGAACCGGATAAATGGAAAGCAATAGAAAAAGAAGCGTTTACCAAAGAGCAGCAATATGCTAAAACGTTACAGTTACCTTCTTTGAGAAAAGAAATCAATTTAATGACACTCAGAGACCAGCAATTAAGATACAAGCGAGTGCAAACCGGTAACGACAGTTTATTAGCAATTATTGATGAGCAAATCAATCAGTCTGACCTAAATAACTTGAACAGGGCAAAAACAATTATTCAACAGTATCGTTGGCTCAAAATATCACAGATTGGAAAAGACGGGCAAAATAATTTGTGGCTTATTGCTCAACACGCAGACCAGGATGTGATGTTTCAACAAACAGCATTGCTAGCTATGGAAAATCTGAAAGGAAATAGAGAGCTCAATATGGAAAATTATGCATTTCTATATGACAGGGTTCAGTGTAATCTTAATTACAAACAATTATATGGAACTCAAGTAGAATGGACAAGGAATGGAGAAGCTTCCGGCTTCAGACCTATCAAAAAAGAAGACAAGGTTGACGAGCGAAGAAAAGAAATAGGATTACAACCATTGCACATATATGCACTTACTTACGGGTTTAATTATCAAAAACCAACAGCTGCACAAGCAAGGCAGAATGATTCTGCGGAGAATGTAAATGTTCACCTGCTTATGGACAGTGCAAAATATTTTTATTCGAAAAAAGAATTTCTAAAAACGTATGACTACTATAATAATGCCTCTACTTTTTTAAGCGGAATGAGCAGTGCAGATAATTTTGAGGCAGCTATTATTTTTTCAAAGATTGGTGTAGTGGATAAAGACGAAAAATATAAAGGTATTGCATTGGATTTTTTGAACCTGCTATACGTCAGAAGATATTTAACTAAAATGCAATTGCTTGCACAACCTGCTTTTAAAGTATTGTATAAAGAGCAACGCTGGATGGATATGATTAAACAACTGAACTAAACGGCATTTAAGTTAGAGTAATTTCTCTAATCTTGTATGGCAGAATTCCGGGAGATTACACCTTCCCCAAATTTCTATTCATTCTAAAGATAAATAGTATTTTTGCGGAGGGATAACCGGCTAATGCGGAAGTAGTCTGGAGGATTTTAATCAGAAGGGAAAGGATATTGCATCAAAATCGCACATTTTTATAATTTATAAATATACAAATAGCTGGCTGCGAGCATTATAACTTGATGGCATTTTTTTCGCTCGATTTATCCAGCAGGTACAGCAAGTAACTCCATAATATAGCCTTCGTGTTTAAAAATTATTTAATAACTGCATGGCGAAATCTTGTCAAGAACAAGACCCATTCGTTCATTAATATAGCAGGACTTTCTGTGGGCCTGGTTTGCAGCCTTCTTATTTTATTGTGGGTGCAAAATGAACTAAGTATTGATGATTTTAACAAAAAAAACGCAAGGATATATAAAATATACGAACGAGAATATTACAGAGATCATATAGATGGTAATTATGATACACCAGGTCTTTTGGGAGATGAGCTTAAAAATAAAATACCGGAAATTGAAGACGTTGTGATGATGGAAGAAGAGAATGACCTTTCAACACTGCAGGCCGGCAGTAAAATTTTAAAAGTAAGTGGCATGGGCGCCGGTGCAAGCCTGTTCAAGGTGTTCAGTTATCCCTTGCTGCGAGGTATGCCCAACGATGCGCTGGCTTCCATTTCGGATATCGCAATCTCTGAAAAAACAGCTATAATGTTTTTTGGAAGCACTCAAAATGCGATGAGTAAAACAATTCGATTTAACAATAAAAGAGATTTTATTGTAAGCGCTGTATTCCAGAATCCTCCGGTAAATGCCTCCCGGAAATTTGACTATGTTATCAGCTGGGGGACTTGGCTGGAGGACA
>DATCAO010000526.1:0-3347 GCA_036512575.1 Puia sp. | reverse complement strand
TGCGGACCAGTCGAGATATCCTTATACGGGTAAAATATATATTATCGACCGTGCTGTCGATCCGCAAACGGCCACCATCAAAGTACGTCTGTTGTTCCCCAATCCTGGCAATCTGCTTAAAGTGGGCATGTCGGCCAACCTCCAGATATTAAATAACAGTGGTGAACTCTCCATCCTGATTCCTTATTCGGCGACCGTGGAACAGATGGCTGAATATTTTGTTTTTGTTGTTAACGCGGATACCGTTGCACAGCGTAAAGTTTCATTGGGCATGAGAATCCGGGATATGGCCGTTGTACGGTCGGGACTACAGGCCAATGAAGTGATTGTTCTGGACGGCATTCAGAAATTAAGAGATGGTTCAAAAGTGAGGGTAGCATCGGAATCCAAAGGTATGGATTCAATCAACCACAGAATAGCAGACTCATCCAAAAGAAAATCATCGTAATCTGAAAATGATATGATTGCAGATACTTTTATTAAACGTCCGGTGACGGCCATTGTGGTCTCGATCGTTTTAGTATTGGTGGGACTCCTGTCGTTAATCTCGCTACCGGTAAGCCAGTATCCCGATATCACTCCGCCTACGGTTCAGGTTACCAGTAATTTTATTGGCGCTGATGCTCAAACCGTCGAACAAACCGTAACGACGCCGATTGAAACACAGGTAAACGGTACACCGGGAATGGCATATATGCAGAGCAACAGTACCAACAATGGACAAACAACATTGACGGTTACCTATGAAGTGGGAGCAGATGTGAATACGGGAATGCTGGATGTTCAGAACCGCGTGGGTATTGCGACACCTGCACTGCCTGATGAATTGAAGAGGCTGGGGGTTATCACCCGAAAAAGAAATCCGAGCATCCTGATGCTGGTTGCCATTTATGCACCAAAAGGAACTCATGCCGTTACCTTCCTCGATAACTACACCAATATTTTTGTGCGGGATGTTTTATTGCGTGTGAAAGGTGTGGGTGATGTATTTATTCGCGCTGATGACTTCAGCATGCGCATCTGGCTCAAGCCGGATAAACTGGGGCAATTGGGATTAACGGCCGCTGATGTTATAAATGCACTGCAGGAACAAAATGTGCAGATTTCAGCCGGCTCAGTGGGCGCACCTCCTCAAAACTCCGCCGAGGCCTTTGAATATACCGTAGTAGCCAACAGTCGCCTCTCTACAGAAGACCAGTTTAATAATGTGATCGTCCGATCAAATCCGGCAGACGGATCGATTGTTTACCTCAGAGATGTTGCCAGGGTACAGTTGGGGAAATTCAGTTACGCAAGCAATTCATTTGTGGATGGCAAGAGAGCCTCTTACCTCCTCGTGTACCAGGCGCCGGGAAGTAATGCCCTGGCGACTGCGGAAGGTGTGTATGCGGCCATGGATGAGTTAAAAAAATCTTTCCCCATTGATATAGATTATGTAGTACCCTTTGAATCCATTTCCGTGGTTCAGGTGTCGATTCACGAAGTGGTTCAGACCTTACTTGAAGCGCTCGGACTTGTAATACTCGTAGTATTTTTATTTCTGCAAAGCTGGCGCGCCACCCTGATTCCTGTGCTGGCTATTCCGGTATCTATAATAGGCACTTTCATATTTTTTATCCCACTGGGGTTCACTATAAATACCCTGACTCTTTTCGGATTTGTTCTTGCCATCGGGATAGTGGTCGATGATGCCATTGTGGTCGTGGAATCTGTGCAGCACTATATAGATGTGGAAAAACTTACAGCCCGTGAAGCTACCGAACGCGCAATGAAAGATATTTCCGGTCCGGTAGTTGCCATCGCGCTGATCCTGGCCGCAGTATTTGTTCCTGTCGGATTTATTCCCGGCATAGTAGGCAGACTGTACCAGCAGTTTGCCATTACGATTGCCATCTCGGTACTGATTTCGGCTTTTGTGGCACTGTCCCTCACACCGGCATTGTGTACTTTGCTTCTCCGCCCAATGCATATGGATAAGTCATCCAGGGGACTGAACCAGTTCTTTTACAGATTCAATAATTGGTTTTCGCGATTCACGAATGGATATACCGGAAATGTAAATAGCTGGATTAAACGTTCACCTTATGTAATCATACTTCTGGTATGCATCTGCGTCGGCACTTTCTTTTTATTCCGTTCTAAAGCGAGTGGATTTATTCCGCAGGAGGATGAAGGAAGGTTGTTTATCACTTATGAATTACCTGAAGCATCTTCAACAACGCGAAGCCTGGTAACGCTGAATAAAATGATGAAGATCATTTCCGAAACTGATGGCATCCTGCATTATGCTGCGCTCGGAGGTTTAAATGTGGTTACTTTTGCCAGTAAATCTAATGGAGGAACCATTTTTACTTCGTTAAAGCCTTGGGATGAACGAAAGGACAAATCATTGCAGCTGAAAGGAATTATTGCCACACTGCAGAAAAAGTTCGCTGCTATTAAGGAGGCCAACATCCTGGTGATTTCTCCGCCGGCTATTCCGGGTCTTGGACAAACCGGTGGTTTTTCGTTCGAGCTCCAACAAAAAGGAAGTACAGACGATGTAAAGAAATTTGAAAAAGTGGTGAACAATTTTGTGGCCGCTGTAAACAAAAGACCGGAAATAAGCAGGGCTTATACTTTTTTCAATGCAAGAACTCCCGGGTATGCATTAGACGTAGACCGGGAAAAATGCAAAAAGCTGGGCATCTCGATAACTGATGTGTATAATACCATTCAGACTTACCTGGGAAGCACTTATGTGAACGACCTTACTCTGTATGGAAGAAATTTTCGAGTTGTAGCACAGGCAGATACCAATTATCGTGGTGATATCAGTAACCTCAACAACTACTATGTAAAAAATAGTGCGGGAACGATGGTACCGCTCAGTACGGTCATATCTTATAAGGTTGTTGAAAGCGCCGCTCTTCTATATCATTTCAATTTATTCCGGACGGCTGAAATCAATGGAGATGCGAAAACCGGGTTCAGCAGCGGGCAGGCTTTGCAGGCACTAAAAGAAGTTGCTGCTGAAACACTACCTGCCGGTTATGGATATGAATTTGCCGGACTCAGCCGCGAAGAGTTAAAAGCCGGGAAAAGCACAATATTGATTTTTGCTTTGTCTATCGTATTCGTTTTCTTATTCCTGGCTGCCCTTTATGAAAGCTGGCAGGTGCCATTTTCTGTATTACTTGCTGTGCCTGTCGGCATGTTCGGTGCCATATTGACTTTAAAATTTATTCCTTCACTCGTGAACAATGTCTATGCACAGATCGGGATGATCACCCTGATCGGATTGTCTGCGAAAAACGCGATCCTCATTGTAGAGTTTGCGAAGGAGCGGGTAGACCGGGGCATCCCGG
>DATCAO010000525.1:0-7532 GCA_036512575.1 Puia sp. | reverse complement strand
GATATGCGCAGTTTTCTGAGAACCTGGCAACCTGCCATCAATTCGCTGAATGCGGATCAGTTTGTAAACAGTGAACTCGCGGATACCAAATGGCTCATTTTTCGGAATCATGCCATCGCCCGTTTGAAAAAAGTGGATCTGGAAAACCGGGATTTTCTTATTTACCGGTACATGGGCTTTTTAAAAGGAGGTGTTTGGACCATACATCTCGATCGTGAAGATGGCCCCATTCTCAAAACCATTGAAGTATTACCAACAAAAGACTGGGCGATTACCAGCACATCTTTTGCACCGGTCGGTGGCGTACACGATCTCTACTTCACCTATACCAATCCCAACCTGAAAAAACCAAATGATAACGGCATGCAGTTCGACTGGTTTTATTTTACCAATGAATTCCCGGGCAAAGGAAAACCGGGATATGATTCAGCAAAAATATATTTTGATGCCCTGCTGATGGCCAACATGCCTACGACGCCCATTATGATGGACAACCCGGCGGATATGCACCGGGCTTCAAATGTTTTTGAAAGAGGGAACTGGCTGGTAAAAGGAAAAGAAGTGCAACCCGCCGTGCCGCATGCGCTGAATCCGCTTCCCGCCGGTGCGCCCGCCAACCGGATGGGACTGGCCCTGTGGTTAACCAGCGATCAAAATCCATTGACTGCGAGGACCATTGTAAACCGCCTATGGGAACAATTATTTGGTACCGGACTGGTGGAAACGCTGGAAGATTTTGGCACACAGGGTATTCCGCCCACCCACCGGGAACTGCTCGATGATCTCTCCTGGAAACTCATGCATGAATACCAGTGGAGTTTGAAAAAATTACTGAACGAGATGGTCATGTCGGCCACCTACAAACAGGATTCCAAACTGGCTCCCGGCCTTTTGGAAAAAGATCCTTACAATAAATTTTATGCCCGCGGCTCACGGGTACGCCTATCCGCAGAAGAGGTGCGCGACCAGGCACTGGCCATCAGCGGACTGCTGAGTAAAAAAATGTATGGGCCCAGTGTGATGCCATTCCAGCCGGGTGGCATCTGGCTCTCTCCCTGGAACGGGCAGGACTGGGTGGCCAGTTTGGGTGAGGACAGGAACCGACGGGCACTATATACCTATTGGAAACGCACAGCTCCTTATCCTTCCATGATCAGTTTCGACGGAGCCGCAAGGGAAGTCTGCACGGCCCGACGCATCCGCACCAATACACCACTGCAGGCGCTGGTCACCCTGAATGATGAGACCTACCTGGAGGCAGCGAGGTTTTTTGCTTATCGCATGCAGGAGGGCACGGACCAGGATCTGAAAAAACAAATAGCGAAAGGATATAAACTGGCTTTGTATCGGGATATATCACATGGAAAACTGGAAGTGTTTGAAAAATTATACCGGGAAGCTTACGACAATCTGAAAAATGACAAAGAAAAAACCTGTGAGTTGATCGGTGAAATGAATGAGCACAATAATGTTGAAACGGCTGCGCTGGTGGTTGTAGCCAATGCGATGATGAATATGGATGAATTGATCACAAAGAACTAACCATGACCCAGAAAGAATTATCTGATCAGCGTCTCGTGAAAGAAGCCAATGAAAGGACGCTGCAATTTCTTACCCGGCGACATTTCCTGAAAGAAAGCGCCATGGGATTCGGTGCACTGGCATTGGGTTCTCTGTTTGCCGGCTGCGGAACATCTGGCAGTTCTTCCAACTTATTATTTGATCCTGCGCATCCGCTGGCACCAAAAATGCCCATGTTTCCGGCCCGTGCCAAATCGGTCATTTATCTTCATATGGCCGGAGCTCCGTCGCAACTTGAGTTGTTCGACTATAAACCGGAACTGATGAAACTGAACGGGCAGGATTGTCCGCCTTCATTACTCGAAGGAAAAAGATTTGCTTTTATCCGCGGCGTTCCGAAAATGCTGGGTCCGCTGGCCAACTTCAAACAACGGGGCCAGAGTGGTGCATGGGTTTCCGATCATCTGCCACACTTTTCAACGATCGTTGATGAAGTGAGTTTTTTAAAAGCAGTTACGACCGACCAGTTCAATCACGCACCCGCGCAATTATTGGTTCACTCGGGTTCCCCGCGCCTGGGCAGGCCCAGCATGGGTTCCTGGGTAACTTATGGTCTGGGTACTGAAAATCAAAACCTGCCGGGGTTCGTTGTACTGACCTCCGGAGGAAAATTTCCCGATGCGGGGAAAAGCGTCTGGGGAAGTGGATTCCTTCCCAGCGTTTACCAGGGTGTACAATGCCGTTCGGAAGGAGATCCCGTGTTGTTCATTAAAGATCCGGAAGGCATGGACCGCAACCTGCGAAAAGCGTCTATCGATGCGATCAATGAAGTGAACCAACAGGAATACGCAGAATATAAGGATCCGGAAATTCTATCCCGGATTTCGCAATACGAGATGGCGTACAAAATGCAGATCTCCGTTCCTGAGGTGATGAATATAAATGATGAACCGGATTATATTCATGAGATGTATGGTACGCAACCCAACAAAGCCTGTTTTGCAAACAATGTATTACTCGCGAGAAAACTCGTGGAAAAAGGGGTACGATTCGTACAACTTTTCGACTGGGGCTGGGATAGCCACGGCAGTGATGCCAACCTGGCCATCGATATCGGATTCATCAACAAATGCCGGCAGGTGGATAAATCGATGACCGCATTGATATTGGATCTGAAACAAAGAGGTTTACTCGAGGAAACCCTGGTGATCTGGGGTGGGGAATTTGGCCGGACGCCCATGCAGGAAAACCGGGAAGGAAAACAAAATCCATTTAAAGGCAGGGATCATCATATCGAAGCATTCACGATCTGGATGGCAGGAGGTGGCATCCGCAAAGGATTCAGTTATGGAGAAACGGACGATATCGGATATAGTGCCATCAGCGGGAAAGTAACACCCTATGATGTGCAGGCGACCATCCTGAATCAGCTGGGATTTGATCATGAAAAATTCACTTACCAGTTTCAGGGCCGTCCATTCCGGCTCACTGATGTGCATGGACAGGTGATTGATGAAATAACCACTTAGATTTAAACTGAAGCCATTGAATCGTAAAAACTTTTTGAAATGGACAGCGTCTTCATCCACTGCCCTGATGCTCTCATCACTGGATGTTTTTGCAAAGCCCCTTAAATCAAATACCAACATGAATACAGGATTTGAATTAAAAATTATGGCGACCAACTGGGGATTTCCCGGAACGCTGGATGAATACTGCGCCAAAGCCATGAAGGAAGGTTATGATGGCATCGAAATCTGGTGGCCGATGGAAAAATCCGGACAGGATGAATTGTTTACGGCGTTAAAAAAGCACCAGCTCGATGTCGGTTTTTTATGTGCGGGATTCGATGCCGCGTACCCGAAACATTTTTCCCAGTTCACGGACATGATCGATGCAGCCGCAACGCAAACCATTCAGCGGCCCCTGTATATCAACTGCCATTCCGGAAGGGATTATTTCAGCTTTGATCAAAACAAAACATTTATCGATCATACGATGAAACTTTCGGAAAAAACCGGAATCATCATCTGTCATGAAACGCACCGCTCCCGGATGTTGTTTGCGGCTCCCGTCGGGCGACAATATATTGACAAGGTTCCGGGACTGCGTATGACCTTCGACGTTTCGCACTGGTGTAATGTGAGTGAAAGTTTATTACAGGACCAGCCCGAAACGGTGGAGCTGACCCTGCCGAGGGTAGATCATATCCATGCGCGGATTGGTCATCCGGAAGGTCCGCAGGTGAATGATCCGCGCGCACCCGAATGGGAAGCGGCAGTGAAAGCACATTTCGACTGGTGGGATAAAATCGTGGAGGGAAAGAAAAAATCAGGCAGCCGCCTCACGATACTAACGGAATTTGGTCCACCGGATTATATGCCAACGCTGCCCTATACGCGCGAGCCCCTGGCCGATCAATGGGCCATCAACGTTCATATGATGCAGCTTCTGCGTAAACGATATCAATAATTTCTATTGCAACAGCTGCTGTTATCCATACCAGAATTTATCGGCCACCTGCATCCGGTTCTCGTTCATCTGCCTATCGGAATCCTGTTGATCGCCTGTTTGTTTATCTGGCAGGCGCGTAAGGATAAATATGCGCACCTGCAGCCGGCCATTAATATTATTTTATTGCTGGGCATGATCAGTGCCATTGTCAGCTGTGTGACCGGATTCATTCTTTCGCAAACCGGGGATTATGACGAAGACATGGTCAGCTGGCATCAGTGGATGGGCATCAGCGTAGCCATTTTTTCCGTCATCCTCTATTATTCCAGGAGGAAACCCGGACTCAGGAAATGGCAATGGCTGCTCGCACCCGTTTTGGTATTGTTGATATTTATTACAGGTCACCTGGGTGGTTCGCTCACCCATGGTTCAGACTATCTTACCCTGCCATTAAAAAATCTTGGAGCAGACAGTGAAGTGGTCGTGAAAATCAAACCCATCCCCAACGTGCAGGAAGCCGTTATCTATACTGACATCATCAAGCCCATTTTCCAAAGTAAATGTTATGGTTGCCATGGACCGACTAAACAAAAAGGAAAACTGAGACTGGATCAGCCTGATTTGATTTTGAAAGGGGGAAAGGATGGGGTCGTGATCGTTTCCGGTAATTCGGTAAAAAGTGATCTTGTTAAACGGGTGATGCTTCCGCGGGAAGAAGAACATCATATGGCGCCCAAGGAAAAACCGCAGCTGACGAGCAGCGAAAAATCCCTGCTGGCCTGGTGGATCGACAATGGAGCTGACTTTACCAAAAAAGTAAAAGAAGTTCAGCAGCCGGATAAGATAAAACCCCTTTTGATCGCTCTTCAGAAAGTGAGTGAAGAAAAAAAATCACTTACCGACATTCCCGCGATACCGGTAGAGAAAGGGAATGAAAATGCAATAAACAAACTGAGAAATTCGGGAGTGCTCGTTCAGCCGGTTTCCACGGGCAGTAACTATCTTGAAATGGATTTTGTTAATACCCGGGTTCCTGCTGATAGCCTGGTATATTTACTGCCCGACTTAAAAAAACAGCTGGTCAGATTGAAAATGAGCGGTATCAAATTGACGAATAAAAATATTTCTTCTCTCAGTCCCTGTGTGAATATCAGGCGGCTTGAACTCGATCATACCGGCATTACGGACAGTGGCCTGGTTTACCTGTTGCCCCTGTTTGAATTACAATCCCTGAATTTGGTCGGCAACCCGGTAACTACAGAAGGAGTCATGAAGCTGAGGTCATTAAAGCATTTGCAATCGATATATCTTTATCAGACAAGGGTAGCCAAACCGGAATGGAAACAGCTTGCCAAAATTTTCCCCGGCACCGCACTGGATTCCGGCGGTTACAGTTTACCTTTTATTGCTTCGGATACAGTGGTTGTGAAACCGCCAAAGATTAATCCGTGAACAGGCGATGCATCCTTAAGCAGTAGATGTTTCGGATTTGATTTTGCCCCTTAAACCATAAGTCATGACGATAACTGAGAAAACCATCGTTAGTCCAACCGTAATATAACCTACGCGTACAATATTTTCCTGTAGATCCGTACCAACGAATCCCTGGCCGCTTATGGGCGTCATTTTGGATGTACCGAAATGAGCGGAAAGCAAAGTGACAAACCAATTGACGAAAGTGCCGTAAATCAGGGTCCCGTATGCGGCGTTTTTGAGATTTTTGGACAGTTTCAATTCATTCCATATAAGACCAACAGCAATTAAGAATGTTCCGTTCATCACGCCTTCCATGTGGGCCGCTAATCCCATTTTCGGGTTTTTAATATTCATCATCAGGAATCCGGTAACAAGGCCCAGGAGGAATAAAAACATGCCAAGCAACTTAAGCTTTCTGGAAATTTGAGCATCCATTCGGTTTAATTTTTTAAGGTGTTAAAGAAGGGGGGTAGTAGGAATAGGAAGGTAACCAGAAATAAGTACAAATCGGCGCTTATCATGTAGTGATGCATGTGTTAGAGGCGCTGCACCGCTCTTTGTAACCCTGCAGGGGAACTCAGTCTTTAATAAAGGGAAAATTCACCAGTGCGTATTCCGGTTTTTGTAATTCCGTTTTTAGTTTCTTAAAGATTTCAAACGGGCCGTAGGTGGACATCATATTGACCAGCCAGGAGGGAATGGATCCACCCGGATCTGCAAACAATTTGAACTCGATCAGGATTAAATTTTTGTTGACTGGTTTGATCACCCAGCTGCAATGGGACTTAGTGACCCTGACAATATCCTTTTTAGGCGGAATATAATCGGGCAGGTTCTGCACTTCCATCGTCACAATTTTGGTAACCGGATTTTGGGATAACAGGATACGTTCTACGAAATCACGATTAGAAAAAGGCACCGGGAAATCCACCTCACCGTAATAATACAATTCAGTGGGGGAAACCTGCTTTAATATGGTGCTTTTGGTACGATAGAACCATTCATCCTGTTCCTTAATATTTAAAAGGACAGCAGTCATTTGCGACAGGGTTGCTTCAGCGGTGCAGATGACTTTTAATGCTTTTATTTTCGAGTCAGCAAAAGGACTTGAATAAACCTTTATCCCCTCCTTTTCTGTTTTGAGTTTCCAATTTTCCTGGGCTGGAAGAGTGGTAACCCAGATCATCATGAACAACAGAAGAAATAACTCACGCAGCCGGATGTTGGGAACTAAACGGGGTGTTTTACGACAATAAGATTCATAAGCCTGTCCGTATGTGGTTAGTAATTTTTCTTCTTCAAAACGGATACCGACCAGGGTATACACCGTAATGGCAAGGCAAGCCAGTAAATTACTCAGTGTCGGATCAAATACTAGCAGCGACCAAATCAAAAGTAAGGTACCCAGATAAAGTGGATGCCTGATATATTTATGCATTCCATGATATTCCAGGGACACTAATCTGTTTTCATTCAGGAAAACGTTGATGCAGCTTAGGTTTAAAAAATATTTTCGAATACTGGCTCCCATCAGGAAAATGCCTGAGATACCGATTGGCAGGCCCAAAAAATATTTTAGTACAGGATTGACTCCCAGTTTCGGGCTTGCAATATGAAACTGCCAGTACAACACCCATCCCAGGCTGATGCATGAAACCGCGGAATACATCAGCCGATAGTACCTGAATCCGGCTCCCATGACAGGTTTGCAAACTGCTTTGAATTTTTCAGACGCTGTTATGTGGTGTATTATTGAAAACAGAGTCCAATATCCCAACAGGATCCAGTGATCTGCATTAAATTCCATGTGTTGTTTTTGAATAGGGGATAAATCGGGTTTTCATGCGAAGGATTATTTGAGCCTGGCTCACTAATTCTTTTTAATATGCAACGGAGAAATAATGATTCCTGAAGTATAATTCCAGCTAAATGTATAATCTGTATCCGTAACGGTCAGACTGCCCTGATAATTGACCTGGTTTAAATTTGCGGTAACCTTATAGACGCCCGCGGCCAGAGTATTAATCGGCATGTAAGCATATGCCTGATCTTTTTCGCCGCCACAATCTCCTTTGCCTTCA
>DATCAO010000524.1:0-2894 GCA_036512575.1 Puia sp. | reverse complement strand
CTCATACATTGACTCCTCAATCTTCATACAGGATGTTACTCTCAGATATTCTTTTTGGAAACTGAACATAAGCTCAAAGGAGCAGGGTTTCCAGGCCATCAGTTCATTTTGCGATGAGAACGGAAAGAAAAATGCAGAATTCCCCGTTATGCAATGGAAAAATACATTTAACGCCATGGGCTTTGAAGCCGGATTCACAGCGGCTTTGGGTAACCTGGACGAATTGCTGGCCAAATAAGCTGTATGTATTAACTTTGAGGACCTTTTCCCGGGCACTTCAACTGGTGCTGCACGAAACTGATTTATGAGCAAACAAGTTTTTCTATTTTTCGTATCGGTCTGTTTGTTTGGTTTTTCGGCAGAAGCATGTCCGATCTGCGGTTGCGGAGGGGGTAACCTGTATGTGGGGCTGCTCCCGGATTTTAAGTATCAGTTCATTGGCCTGCGCTTTCATGCCAGCCAGTATCATACCCAGCTGGTCAGTGATCCTTCGCAGTTCAGCACCAATGATTACAGTTCAATAGAACTCTGGGGTGGCCTGAGATTGGGAAAAAAGTTTCAGCTGCTCGCTTTTGTACCGTATTACATGAATAAACAGGTGGACGATGATGGAGCTACCTACACACATGGCCTGGGCGATATTACAGTCATGGGGCAATACCAGGTATTTAAGAGTCCGGATCATTCATCTGCCCGAAGCCTGAAGCAGCAAATGTGGATGGGAGGAGGTATCAAATTGCCAACAGGTCCTTTTAATGCCAACATGCTGGACAGCAACACCACGGTGGCCGATATTAATGCGCAAATCGGGACGGGCAGCGTGGATTTCCTGATCAATGGCATGTACGGACTTTCCATCAGGAACTTTGGATTAAACCTTTCTGCCAGTTATAAAATAAACACAGTAAACGCCCAGAATTATAAATACGGAAATAAATTCCAAAGCAACCTGATCGCTTCTTATCACCTCGGCAGGAGAATGATTACCACGACGCCCAATATCGGACTGGGATATGAAAATGTCGCTATCAACAAACTGGGTGCCAAGGCCGTTCAATTTACCGGCAGCCAAATCCTGACGGCCATTGCCGGAGTTGAAATTGATTTTGGTAAAGTGGGTGTAGGAATTAACGGTCAGCTTCCTTTGGCGCAGAATTTTGCAGAAGGACAAACCAAAATGCGGTTCAACGGCATGATGCACCTGACCTATCAGCTGTGATGACCCAATTCCGATTGGCTATTTTTGAACTGTCAGTGGGGAAATGATAATACCCTGGGTATATTTCCAGTTTATTGTAATTCCCGTACTGGTCAGGCTAAAACTTCCCTGGTAGGTAATCCCATTTAATTTAAAAATCAGAGTATAGGTTCCGTTTGCTGCATCTATCATTGAAATAATGGAGTAAGCCTGTCCCGGAATACTGGAGCCATAACATACATAATTCAAGGTGGAATCTAAATCAGCTTCATACACACCGCCTGCACCGGAAAGGTTTCCTGACGCATTCAAAAAGGCAGAATTGCCATAGATTTTTTTGGATATTGCTACAAAAACCAATCCTGAATCTGTAAGGATGGGCGACACGGTAAGTTCATCATCAGGTAAAAGGCTTCCAATAGAGTCTGCACTGCAATCAAGGGGCGTGGGCGGTACGTTACTATAAATGCTGTCATTCACGGTTATCATAGTAGAACTGCTGTCGTATGGCGTTGCTCCATTTGTGGAAGAATATGTTGCGGTTACGGTATAAGTACCTGAATTTGTAAACACCAGGAAAGCACTGTCTGTACTGACGGAGACACCTACATGTCCATTTTCATTTGTTGTCCAGTGAACGACGGAACCCGCCGTTTGTCCGCTTGTCGTGGCCAGGAGGGGTTCAGCTATTTTTACATCAGTTTTAGAAAAAGACAAACTTGGTTTCGGGTTGGATCCTGAGGTATTTATTTGCGGATCTTTTGCGCAGGAAATCATCAACATGAGTAAAATTATGGGAGAGCATTTCATGATATATATTTGAAATATTACCAGCCTTTGAGAACGCCTGAATATATCCGGGGATTATTCCAAAGGGTTGCAACAGGGCCGCTTTTCCTAAGGCAGTTTGATCAGTGATTACGGTTCTTATTCAAATGCGACAATCAGGTAATCGCAAAATGAATACAGTGCTCAACTTTGCGAATATTCTCTGACAATAATATAGCTGCCAGGAAATTTAGATTTTTTTATGGCTTCCTCCGCAAGTTTGCGGGTATCATATAATTTATCCAATCCTAAACTGAAATAAACACTGAGCATATAATTGTAATAGTCTGACTGCAATGGCGGCATATTGACGTAGACGATTCTGAATTTCGATTTGAGTTTCATAAACAGGTTTTTGAGTTAAGGTCTAAGTATTTCTGCTTTATGATCCGCTAAATAAGAGCAAAGGGGCATTTTACCAAATATAAAACTTTCGGGGATGAACGGGCCAGTTTATGGGCCGGTATTTAACGGATTTCCGAACTGAGTCGGACTCCAAGCATGGTCACCCATAACCGGATCCCATTTATTTGAATAAAGCGATCCTCCGAAATCATAGTTTGTGATCGGGTGGGATGTTCAGGACGAATAATAACAAAAAAGCGATATGATATTTCATACAACAATCGAAGGTACTGGCTTTAGAATGGACCTGAAGGATGCGAACTGGACAACCCTTTGACTTTAACGCAATTTTTCTGTTCCGATAAAAAATTTGGAATTACAAATTATAAAACGGAATATTTAAAAATTTATGTCAAGAAAAATTGTCATAGGTGATATTCATGGAGCTTTGAAGGCATTGAAGCAGGTGATGGCTCAGCTTGATCCTCAACATGCTGACGAATTCGTTTTCCTGGGTGATTAT
>DATCAO010000523.1:0-19881 GCA_036512575.1 Puia sp. | reverse complement strand
GGATTACCTGTGTATACCAGGCGGGCGGGCGGGAAGAATCTCTCCATTTCATCACTGGCTGTAAAAATGCGGGTGGCTTTTTTCCCGAGGAGTTTATTGGATTTTCCTGCGAATGAGTTGGACTCATGGATAAATGTGGGGATCCCCCTGGCCTGCGCATACCGGAGTACTGGAAATGTGCTGTATCCTCCCACTCCGATCGCGGCTTGTGGTTTAAAGGATGAAAAGATTGCCCTAACCTGCAAAAAACTTTTCACCAGTTTGTAAGGAAGGGATAGGTTTTTTATCCAGGAACTCCTGTTATATCCGGCAATATCTATTCCCCTGATGGCATATCCTGCCTCCGGGATTTTTTCCATTTCCATTTTTCCTTTAGCGCCCACAAAAAGAATATCCATATCCGGTTCTTTTTTTTTCAATGCGTTTGCGATTGCCAGGGCGGGAAAAATATGTCCGCCCGTACCTCCTCCAGCTATGATGATGCGCTTACCCAATTTTTAAATTTTCATCCCGCCACCGACGGGACCAAATTCTCCTCCACGTCTTCTTCTATCCCTGCTTCCATCTCCTCTCCCTCGATTCGTTCCGCATTCCTGGCCACACTCAGAATGATCCCAATGGCCAGGCAGGTAAACAGGAACGAGCTGCCGCCCATGGAAATCAGCGGCAGGGTGACACCGGTAACCGGGAAGAGATTCACATTTACCGCCATATTCGCTATAGCCTGGATCATCAGTGTAAAACTCAGACCCAGCGCCAGAAAGGCGCCGAACGCAAAGGGGCATTTTTTAAATATGCGAATGCTCCTGAACAGAAAAACCAGGTAAATAAACATAATGATCGCGCCACCGATCAAACCATATTCTTCAATGATGATTGCATAAATAAAATCAGAATAGGGATGCGGGAGAAAATTACGCTGACGGCTGTTGCCCGGACCCAGGCCAATCCATCCACCATTGGCCACCGCAATCTTGGCCTGGTTTACCTGGTAGTTGTCGTCGGTCTTATCAGACCGGGTGCCATAAATAAAATTCTCCACCCGGTTGATCCATGTGTCTACCCTTACGAATAACCCCGAATGGGTTGACGGTTGACGGTTGACAGTTGGCGGTTCTGATGTTTTATGCCTGACTACCGCTGCCATAATCAGGATCAATACCGGAATCATGGTGATGCCCAAGGTCAGTAAGAGATGTTTGCCGCTGATTCTTCCGATGAACATCAGCATCATACAGGTCGCTCCAATAAGCAGCGCAGTGGAGAGATTGGCTGGTGCGATCAACAGGCAAACCACTGCCACCGGAAGAATCACGGGCAAAAATCCCTTTTTAAAATCTTTTATCTGATCCTGCTTCCTGCTGAGCAGCCGGCTGATATACATGATCAGGGCAAGCTTGGCCAGGTCGGAGGTTTGAAAGGTCATATTGACGATGGGCAGGCGGATCCAGCGGCTGCCTTCGTTCAGTTTCACTCCAAAAAACAGGGTATAGAATAACAGGGGTATGGATATGAGAAAGAGAATCTTTGCCACACGTGCATAAATGATATAATTGACCATATGGGCAAAATATATGATCATCACCCCTGCGATAATAAAGGCAAATTGTTTGAACAGGTAAATTTCCGTGTTGCCCTTGTACATTTTGTAGGCCAGCAGTCCGGTGGAGCTGTACACAGCCAGTAAAGACACCAGGGCCAGCAATACAACAACCGCCCAAATCACTTTGTCACCCTTGGTTCTTGAACCCAGGTGCTTAAAGGCCCGCATCTCTATCGTACTGTTATCCTGCAATGTTTAAATAAATTTTAAATTCAATTTTAAATTTCATCTCCCACATTTCCACACTTCCACATTCTTACAGGTCCCTAACCGCTTCCTTAAACTGGTTCCCCCGGTCTTCATAATTTTTAAACAGGTCGAAGCTTGCACAGGCCGGGCTCAGCAATACCACGTCGCCTTTAGCTGCCAGATGAAAACTGCTTTTCACTGCCTCCCTGGCCGAAGAAGTATTCACAATCAACGGCACGTCGTTTTGAAAAACGTCGTGGATTTTCCGGTTATCAGTTCCCAGGCATACAACGGCTTTCACCTTTTCCTTTACCAGGCTGCGTAAAAGGGTATAGTCATTTCCTTTATCGACGCCGCCAAGAATCAGGATTACAGGTTTCTGCATACTCTCCAATGCAAACCAGGTAGAGTTTACATTTGTCGCTTTACTGTCGTTTATGAATTCAACGCCACGCACTGTGCTCACATATTCCATCCGGTGTTCCAGTGATTCAAAACTCTGCACGGCTTCACGGATCTTGTCTTTCCGGATTCCGATTGTAAGAGCGGCCAGACCCGCAGCCATTGTGTTGTACTGATTATGGATTCCTTTCAGCGCAAAATCATAAATACTCATTCTCAGGGTTTCATTCCCCGCCTGGACACTCATTTGTCCGTTTCTGATAAAACCTCCCTGATTTGATTCCTTTTGCATAGTGTATGGTAATGGGTTAGACTGAAATGGAAAATCTTTTAAATGTTTCTGAATCACCGGATCGTCTGCACAGAAAATAAAAAAATCACTTTTAGTTTGGTTTTTAACAATACTGAATTTGCTCCTGATATAATTTTCAAACCTGTATTCATACCGGTCCAGGTGGTCTTCCGTAATATTGGTCAGGATGGCGATATCGGGTCTGAAATTGCTGATATCATCCAGCTGAAAGCTGCTGATCTCCGCGATATACCATTCCTTCGGATCTTCTGCCACCTGTTTCGCTATGGAAATGCCGATATTTCCAACCATTGCGCAATCCAGGCCACCATGTTTACAGATATGATAGGCAAGGGCAGTGGTAGTCGTTTTCCCATTGCTTCCCGTGATACCCAGGATCCGGCTATTCCCTTTATGACGGTATGCCAGTTCGATTTCGCTGATCACCGGAATGCCCCTGGCCCTGATCTGTTTTATCAAAGAACTTTTTTCGGGTATACCCGGACTCTTCATGACTTCGTCTGCTTCCAATATCCGATCTGCACTGTGTCTGCCCTCTTCAAAGGCTATCCCTTTTTCTTTCAGTTCCAATTTGTATTTATCCTGTATTTCGCCCGCGTCCGAAACAAAAACAGAATAACCTTCTTTAACCGCAAGTATGGCCGCACCCACACCACTTTCACCGGCACCCAGGATCATTAATTTTATTGACATACATTTTACGCTTAACGCTTAACTCCTCTACCGTCAACCGTCAACCGAAAACCGTCATCCTTAAAAAGGGCGGATTATAGGTTCTTCAAAAGCATAGATAAATACTGCACCACAATAATGTAAAACACGTACTATACGAAACGGACGGATTGGTTTTTCAGTAATATTTTGTACTGCCTATCTTATTTTAAGTGTTACGATCGCAAACACAACACATAAAATCGTCACAATCCAAAACCTCGTTACTATTTTACTTTCGTTATATCCGAGTTTCTGGTAATGATGATGCAGGGGACTCATCAGAAAGATCCGCCTGCCTTCCCCAAACTTTCGCTTCGTATATTTAAAATAACTTACCTGCAAAACCACACTGATCGTTTCGACCAGGAATACGCCGCAAAAAATCGGAATTAATAATTCTTTCCGCACAATCACTGCAAGTGCCGCGATGATACCACCCAGCGTCAGGCTGCCCGTATCACCCATGAAAACTGTGGCCGGATAGGCATTGTACCAGAGAAAACCCAGGCAGGCCCCGATCAGGGCCCCGATAAAAATGGACAATTCACCCAGGTTTGGGATATACATGATATTCAGGTATTCTGCGAAACGCAGATTGCCGCTGGCATAGGCGAAGACGCCAAGGCAGGCTCCGATTATGGCGCTGACACCCGTGGCCAGCCCGTCAATGCCATCTGTAATATTCGCAGCATTCGAGATGGCTGTGACAATAAAAATTACAATCACGATATATAAGATCCAGGTTGCACCCCGAAGAGGTGTTGGTAAAAGTTTGGAATAGTTGAATTCGTGATTTTTAACAAATGGAATCGTAGTGATGGGCTCTCCAGCTTCAAAAAAAAGTTTTTCTTTACCATCCAGTATAACTTTCTTTAACCCGACGGTATCAGTTGGTTTATTGTCCCCTACAAATTCCCGCCACACTTTGGTATTGCTGTTGAAATAAAGTGTGGCGGCGACGACAAAACCTAAAACCACCTGGCCGAGAACTTTAAACCAACCGGCCAATCCGTCTTTGTCGCCTTTTTTATACTGGATACCCTGCGTTTGTGCAATTTTTTTTGCGCGGAGTTTCAGGTAATCGTCAATGAACCCGATCATGCCCATCCAAAGGGTGCTGAAAATCATCAGGCGGATATAGGCTTTATTCAGGTTGGCCAGCAGCAGGGTGGGTATCAGGATGGCCAGGATTATAATGATTCCCCCCATGGTGGGTGTACCTTTTTTCTGTTGTTCACCTTCCAGGCCCAGTTCACGCACACTTTCTCCGACCTGCAGATTCCTCAAATAATTGATCAGTCTTCTGCCATAGAGCATGGTAATCACCAGGGAAAGGATAACGGCAAGCAGTATCCGAAATGTGATGAACTGGAATAATGCTCCGCCCGGTACCTTAATACCTGCCGTTTTTAAATATTCGAAGAGATGATACAACATGGTGTTAACCGGTCTGTTAAAAACTGATTATGGGACGCCCCCCAATCTTATTTATTCAGCAATTCGAAAATTTCCCTGAGTACCGCTTTATCGTCGAACGGGTACTTCACGCCCTTGATTTCCTGGTATTTTTCATGCCCTTTGCCTGCCACCAGCACGATGTCTGCGGTCTGGGACAGGCTCACGGCTGTTTTAATAGCTTCCTTTCTGTCAGTTATTGAAACAAATTTTCTCCTGGCAGCTGTGTTCAATCCTGCCTCCATATCTTTTAATATCATGTCCGCCTCTTCGGATCTGGGATTGTCTGAAGTAAAAACCACACGGTCGCTCAGCTCACAGGCCACTTCCCCCATGACGGGACGTTTGGTTTTATCCCGGTCACCACCGCAACCCACAACGGTGATAATGCGCTCGTCGTTCCGGCGGAGTTTGCGAAGGGTGCTGAGTACGTTTTCCAGTGCATCCGGTGTATGGGCATAGTCCACTATGCCGACTATTTTTTCTTTGGGTGAAATCATATAGTCGAACCTGCCTTCTGCTCCGCTCAGCACACTGAGGTTTCGAAGAATTTCTGCTTTTTCTTCCCCAAGGCAAACGGCTGCCCCGTAAACCGCGAGCAGATTGTACGCATTGAATTCCCCGATCAGCCGGAAATGAACTTCCTGGTCATTGACCAGCATGACCAGACCAGTCAAATTATTTTCGAGAATCTTACCCTTGAAATCCGAAATTGTTTTCAGGCTATAGGTGTACCGGGCTGCGGAAGTATTTTGCAACATGACCTCACCCCTTTTATCGTCTGCATTGGTCAGGGCAAATGCCGCAGATGAAAGACCATCAAAAAATGATTTCTTCACGCGGATGTATTCATCAAATGTTTTATGATAATCCAGGTGGTCGTGGGTAATATTGCTGAATATGCCACCGGCATACTGTAATCCTTCGATGCGATGCTGGTGAATGGCGTGGGAGCTGGTCTCCATGAAAACGTGGGTACAGCCAGCTTCCAGCATTTCGTGCAACAGCTGGTTCAGCGAAATCGGATCGGGTGTTGTATGCGTGGCTGGCAGAATTCTATTGCCGATGTGATTTTGAACAGTACTCAACATACCGCAGGTATATCCCAGCGATGTAAATAACTTGTACAGGAGGGTAGCAATCGTTGTTTTCCCATTGGTTCCCGTAACGCCCACCAGTTTCATTTTTTCAGATGGCTGACCAAAAAAGTTATGGGCCAGCAGGCCCGCGGCAGCTGCACTGTCTTCTACCTGAACATAGGCAATACCCTGTTTCAATGTAACCGGCAGTTGCTCGCAGATCACGGCAACCGGATGCAAATCAGTAACGGCATCAATAAACTGATGGCCATCGGCATGTGTGCCTTTTACGGCAATGAAAACAGAACCCTCAGTCACTTTACGGGAATCCAGTTGCAGGTTTTTTACTTCAACATCCAGATGGCCCTGAACGGTCCGGATACGCACTTTATATAATAATTCCTGGAGGGTCATTAGTTTAGTTCAAGTATTAGTTTTTGATTTTTCGATACAACGGTCCCCGCTGTTATGCTTTGTTGTTTTACTTTTCCGCTACCCTTCGTGACAACCTGAAAATTGGCTGATTCCAGTAAATACAATGCGTCTTTGAGACCCATGCCCTTAACATCGGGAACACGGTGAGGCTCTTCATTTTTCGCTTTGACCATCGGCTGGTTTTTTTCGCGGTATATTCCTGACCACTTCTTATCACGGGAAGAATCGGCATAGGGCATTTGCAGGGAATACATTATTTTTTTTATTTCCTCCGTCCCACCCGAATAATAATAAGCGCCGCTGTCTTTTTGCATGAATCCCGTATAGGCTGCCAGCTGGTTACTGTCGGGAACAAGTGATTCCATGCTCATCAGTTTGTCTGCCACCTCCCGGAAAACAGGACCTGCTACAAGTGCGCCCAGGTATTTTTTTGCAAAGGGTTTGTTCTTGATGACAACAATACAGGTATAACGGGGATGGTCAGCCGGGAAATAGCCGGCGAAAGAAGACTGATAAATATGGTCGGCATAACCACGGTTGCCATTGGCTACCAATGCTGTTCCGGTTTTACCTGCAACAGGGTAAAAGCAATTTTTAAAAGTAGTCCTGGCTGTGCCTTTAACACATACACCTTCCAGGCAGGTTTTCAGTTCTTCCAGGGTTTCATCGCTGCAGATTTTATCGATCAGCACAGTGGAATGGTTTTGACGGTCAATTCCGCCTGCATACTGCACCGCATTTACCAAATAAGGTTTCATCATTTTCCCATTATTGGCAACGGCATTATATAGAGTGAGCGTCTGGAGGGGGCTGATCAATACCTCATATCCAAAAGCCATCCACGGAAGTGTACTGGCACTCCATGTATGTGATTTCGGCGATTTGATGATGGGCGAAGTTTCCCCGGCCAGGTCGACACCGGTAATTTCATTCAATCTCAATTTCTTTAAGTGATCTACAAACCGCTGGGGATGCTGTGAGTAATGGGCTACTACGAGTTTGGCCATACCCACATTGGAGCTGTGTTCAAAAGCCTGCTCCACGCTCACATCGCTGACTTCCTGTTTCTCCGAATCGTGTACGGTTCGGGTGCCGATCTTCCAGGTGCCCCCTTCGATATTCAGGTGATCTGATAATTTCACTTCGTGATCATCGAGAAGAGATAAGAGGGTGGCGAGTTTGAATGTGGAGCCAGGTTCTGAAGCACGTATCGCATAGTTCAGGTCTTCCCAGTAACTTCCGTCGGCCTGACGACCCAGGTTGGCCATAGCTTTGATTTTTCCCGTTGCCGTTTCCATGACAATACAGGTACCATGCTCACATTCATTTTCCAGCATCATGGAAAGCAGCGCATTTTCGGCGATATCCTGTGTGTTCACGTCGATAGTCGTAAGAATGTCTTTTCCGTTTTCCGGATCAATTTCATACCCTTCAACCGGAATATATGTTCCCGCATTCAGGTAACGCACCAGCCTCCTGCCATTTTCTCCGCGCAGCAAACTGTCGTAGGTTCTCTCCAGCCCCACGTTCTGGGCATTATCCCGCGACAGGCCAATGGTCCGGTTAGCAAGTAATCCGAAAGGATTGAGTCTCTTACTTGAGGCATCAATGATAAATCCACTCTTATTACGTCCCTGCCGTACGAGTGGAAAATTCCTGAGGCGTTTGTATTGATCGAATGAAATATTTCTTTGCAATAACCAGTACCGGTCGTCCGCTTTGTATCCTTGGAGTAATTGTTTTTTGTATGAAGTGGCAGACTGGTCCCGGAAGAGGTTTGCGAGACATATCGACAGGGAGTCGAGGTTTTCTTTAAACCGTTTGCCGTTTTTCTCTCTGAGACCGTCGGCGTCGAAGTCGATATATATGTTAAAATAAGGGACCGAGGTACTTAGCATGTTTCCGTCTTCACTGTAAATCGTTCCTCTTTCCGCGCTGAGGTCAACATATTTCTGATGCAGACTATCACTCAGTGCTCTCCAATATTTTCCCTGTACGTGCTGGATAAAAAAAGCCCGGCCCAGTACCGCCATACAGATCAACACCATACCCAGGAAGCACAGGTAGACCCTCCACAGTATATCTCTTCTTAATTCCACCGGGTATCGGGGATATGGGTGATAAAAATTATTTCATATTTGCACTATCGCTAAGGACCAGCGGAGGAGAAGAAAGGGGTTTTAATCCAAATGGCTCAACCGCTTTAGCCAGTTCACTTTGTTTACTGCGAAACATCACTTCACTCTTCAGGCTCTTAAATTCATACTGCAGTTCCTGCAGTTCCCTGCCTGTTTTTCCGATATCACGCACAAGCCGGTCGGCGTAATGACCATTATATATGTAAATCACTGCCAGGAAAGCCAGGAAGAGGAAATAAGGCAGGTTCCTTATGATCCATTGATAACGGATCAGGCCGAGGATCTTATTTTTCTTCTTTCCGATCGACTTCATGATTCCAGCGTGATGAATAAAAAAAGTAGGGTACGATTATCATACTGAGCTTTCTTAGGTTGTGGATCAGAACTTTATATTTTTTCTGCGATTCGTAGTTTGGCACTTCTTGCACGCGGATTCAGGCTGAGCTCTTTTGCTGAAGGGGTAATGGGCTTTTTGGTAAGCGGCCGGAAAGGTGTTTGGGATGGTGAGGAACCGAATGGATCCTGTTCATCTTTTTCATCAAAATGACCGTTTCTGAAAAACTGTTTCACCAATCTGTCTTCCAGCGAATGAAAGCTGATGATGACGATTCGGCCACCCGGTTTCAATACAGCCGGAGTCTGTTCCAGCAATTCACGCAATGCACCGGTTTCATCATTCACTTCTATGCGTAATGCCTGGAATACCTGTGCATAGTACCTATTCGGATTCCCTTTCACCAGATTGGCGATAGCCTGTTTAAATCCGCTGACCGTACGAAAACCAGTCTTATTGCGCAGGGTCACAATTGTCCCTGCCAGTGTTTTCGCATTGGTCACCTCTCCATACCGGCTGAACATCTCCTGTAGCCGCTGTTCACTGTACGTGTTCAGGATGAATTCTGCGGTGAGCGACTGGCGTTTGTCCATTCTCATGTCCAGGTTTGCGTCGGTTCTGGTAGAAAATCCACGACCCGGTTCATCAAACTGATGGCTGCTTACGCCCAGATCTGCGAGTATGCCATCCACAGCCAACACGTTGTGGAGCCGCAGGAACCGTTGAAGATGCCGGAAATTATGCGGGATGAAAACAAACCGCTCATCGGGCAGGCTGTTCTTACGCGCGTCGGCATCCTGATCAAATCCATAGAGCCGTCCTTCAGGATTCAGGTGAGCCAGGATCTCTGTTGAATGGCCACCTCCGCCAAAGGTGCAATCAACATAGACCCCGTTCGCCCTGATATTCAAACCGTCCATCGCTTCAGAAAGCAATACGGGTATATGATATGCGGGACTGGAATCCCTCATATATTTCATTTATCGGATTTGCCATTCATTACCTCATTGGCCAGACCGCTGAAATCATCCGGTGAAAAGGTTTCAAAGAACTGTTGGTACTTAACTTTATCCCAGATTTCTATCTTATTAACCGCAGTAACCAGTACGATGTCCTTTTCGAGGCCGGCATACTCTTTCAGATTTTGCGGGATGAGCAACCTGCCCGCCCCGTCCCATTCCATCATCGTCGCCCCATTTAAAAAATATCTCCGGAATGACCTTACCTTCGGATCAAAATCATTCAATTGGCTGATCTTATCAAAAATGGGCTCCCAACTATTCATCGGATAAAGACCCAGACATTTTTCAAATCCCCGGTTGATGACAAAGGATCCTGCTTCCCCGCCGGTCTGCTTTTTGAGCGAAGCCGGCAGGAGAAACCGCCCTTTTGTATCGAGCGTTACCTCGTATTCTCCAAGAAAACCATTCATTTATAAGGACTTGAAACAATGTTTTTAATAATTGACACAAAATAACACTTTTTCCCACTTTACAAACTAATTTGGGAGATTTTAATTTTTCCACAGATTTTCAATGCGTTAGAAATCCACACAGGCATGAGTTTGAGACTAAATATTATAATCAGGCACTCATAATCGTGTGTATAACCTGTTAATTACTGTGAATATCTGTGCATAACTATGGTCTATGCCCGTTCCGAGTCCATTTCCCCAGCACCTGTTACTGTCTGATTTCAGTTATGAATTACCTGATGAAAAGGTTGCGCGTTATCCATTGGCTGAAAGGGATCAATCCAGACTACTTGTTTGGAGAAAAGGCATCATGGAAGATTCCCAATTCCGTTATCTCGCCGATTTTCTGCCATCACCTGCCCTGTTGGTATTTAATAACAGCCGCGTTGTGGAGGCAAGGATATTATTTCAAAAACCCAGTGGCGGTCTAATAGAAATTTTCTGCCTTGAACCGGGAAAAGATCATCCGAACATCCCTTTGGCCATGATACAAACCAGGAAAGTATTATGGAACTGTTTAATAGGTGGTGCATCCAAGTGGAAACAGGGGCAGGTGTTGGTAAAACAATCCGGACAAACCAGGCTGGAAGCCCGTTTCATAGAAAAAAGAGCCTATGATTTCCTCATTGAATTTTCCTGGACTCCGGCTGATCGCCCATTTGGCGAAGTACTGCATCTGGTTGGATCGATTCCCCTGCCCCCATACCTGAAACGACCAGCCGACAAAGCCGACGAGGAACGTTATCAAACGGTTTATGCGCAGGAGGCCGGTTCTGTGGCTGCTCCCACCGCCGGATTGCATTTTACGAAAGCACTGTTGAATGAACTGGCCGTAAAAAAAATTCAGCCACTGTACCTGACATTACACGTAGGCGCGGGAACATTTATGCCTGTAAAGAATGAAAATATTTCCCGGCATTTGATGCATGAAGAATTTATCGAAGTTGGTGCCAAAACCCTGGGCACGCTGATTTCAAAAATACATGAGCCCATAGTGGCAGTCGGCACCACATCCCTGAGAACCCTCGAAACCCTTTACTGGCTTGGATTAAAAGTAAGTAAGGATAAAACCATACGGGCTGATGCACTAAGTCTGCAACAATATGAACCGTACGAACTGAATGCAGAAATTTCAGTAAAAGATGCTTTGGAGCATTTATTGAAATGGATAGAACTGCTGCCGGAAAAAAAAATGGTTACGAAAACACAGTTATTTATTGTACCCGGTTATCCGTTCAAAATAGTGCGTGGGCTTGTCACCAATTTCCACCAGCCAAAATCCACGCTGTTGTTGCTTGTAGCTGCGCTTGTCGGTCCCTCCTGGAAAAGCGTATATGCCTTGGCGTTAGATCGGGATTACCGCTTTCTGAGTTACGGTGATGCCTGCCTGTTCCTTACCTGAACACTGTGCATCCGGCCTGTCAGACGTTAAGAGCGAGTTTTTTTTCCTGCCTGATCAGCGGGATCTCAAGAATAAATGTTGTTCCCTTTCCAATCGTGCTTTCTACTTTGATCCGGCCGTTATGTGCATCCACCACCGACTTTACGTAACTCAGGCCGAGGCCAAATCCTTTTACATTGTGCACATTACCTGTGTGCGCCCGATAGAATTTTTCAAAAATCCGGCGCTGTGTTTCCTTGGTCATACCGATGCCGTTGTCTTCCAGGCGGATGATCATGTTTTTTCCGGTCCGCTGCGTTTGAATCCTGATCGTTAGTTTTTCACGAGAATACTTAATCGCATTGTCTACCAGGTTTGAAATCAGGTTGCTAAAATGCACTTCGTCGGCTTCAGCCATATCGTATCCCTCATCAAGCTGAAGGATGACGTTGGCATGGATTTCTTCCAGCTGCAGTTTAAAATTGTCAAGCACCCGCCTGATTATCTGATTAACGTGGAGCGGTTGTAATTTCAGCTGCAGTTCCTGGCGGTCGATCAGGGCAGCCTGAAGGATGGTCTCCACCTGTTTGTTCATACGCCGGTTCTCTTCCTTTATGATACTGCTGAAATACGCTGACTTCTCGCGATCACTCACCACTTTCTCATTGCGCATGGCATCCACGGCCAGGGAAATGGTGGCCAGCGGTGTTTTAAATTCATGCGTCATGTTATTGATAAAATCATTTTTTATTTCACTGAGCTTTTTTTGTTTTAACAGGGTACTCACGGTTACATAAAATGCACTGATAATAACAAGCGTAAAAAAAATTACCCCACAAATCATCCATCGCATCTGTTTCATGACTACAGCTTTATAGTCCGGTATTACGATAGAAAGTGTTTCAAATGGCTCAGCATCATTGATCTCCATAAGGGAGCTTACCAGAGGAAAAACCACCCCATGGTTATGGACGGAATCCTGAAAAGCCTGGTAATAATTAGGTGATTTCAGTTCATGGGTACTTGAAAATATCGAAGAACTAAAACTATTATTCGAAAAAATACTGAATTCAAACTTGGTATCCTTTAACCCGCGGTAAACAAATGCCTTCCTCAGCATGTCCGATATTTCCTGGTAACTGAATCGCTGGGATATCAAAGGAGGTTTCATGAGTTCCTGCAGGAACTCCTCGGAAGGCCTGAATCCGAATCCCTGCGGAGTCCGAAGCAACTGACTGCCCGAAATGGCCGTCTTTTTATATTCGACGAGTTCCCCGCCGACATCGCTGGTAACATCGACGAGTTTATGTTTAAGTTCTTCTTCCTTGTTTTCCACCATGGTGGTAATCCAGTTCCACTGGATATAAATAATACCCACAAGGGAGACGCTGATGAGAATAAAAATAGTGGTAAAATTTTTTTTCAAGAGAGCAGGAATTTACATGCTGTTAAAACCAGTGGCCTGTCTGTATTGCGGGCAAATTTATTAAACAATTATGCTTCAGATTAGTTAATTTACGATTATGGAGAGTCCCGCGGCTGGTATATTGCTGATCGCTGACCCCTTTCTGAAAGATCCCAATTTTAAAAGGTCGGTCATTTTTCTTTGCGAACACCAAAGTGAAGGAAGTTTCGGTTTTTTGCTAAACAAAACCTACGAGTACAGCCTGAAAGACCTGGTTAACAATGCCGATGATCTGGAAATACCCGTCTATTTCGGCGGACCGGTACAAACCGATACCATTCATTTCCTTCATCAGTATCCCGACCTTATTCAGGGAGGTTATCCGGTAACTGAAGGCATTTACTGGGGGGGTGATTTTGAAAGAGCGCTGGAACTCATTCGTTCGGGGGAAATTCAAACTTCCCGGATCCGGTTTTACATTGGTTATTCAGGTTGGGCAGGAGGGCAATTGGAAGATGAACTAAAAGAAAAATCATGGCTGGCGGCTAAAGCAAGTCAGAAACTCATTTTTCATAAAAAAACGGATGAAATCTGGAAAGATGCCATCCGTCATCTGGGTGGAAATTATCTGATGATGATCAATTTCCCAATTGATCCGCAGTTGAATTAAGCTGAAATAATGTTTGGGGAATAAAAATGTCTTATCGAAGTACCTCAGACCGGTTTTGCACCTTCTACCAAAACGGTTACCCGGTTATTAATAACTTCCACAAAGCCACTTTTAATATCAAAATAACTGGTATGGCTGCGATCGTTCAGCACTTTAATTCGTCCGCTTTTTAAAGCGCTCACCAGCGGGGCATGTTTATCCAGTACTTCAAATGATCCGGATACACCGGGAAGTTGGACGCCATAGACTTCGTCGCTGAATAGTTTGCGTTCGGGTGTGAGTATTTCTAGATTCATATAAACAAGTATGAAAGTATGAGAGTATGGGAGTATGAGAGTAATGGCGTGGGGAAATTATTAATGCTTTTCACTCTCATACTCCCATACTCTCATACTAAAATGTTACTCCTGTGCTTGTGCCATTAGTTTCTTCCCTTTTTCAATAGCATCATCAATAGTACCCACCAAGTTAAATGCTGCTTCAGGAAAGTCATCCACTTCTCCGTCCATGATCATATTAAATCCACGAATGGTTTCTTCTATCGGTACCAGAACACCTTTCAGACCGGTAAATGCTTCTGCAACGTGGAATGGCTGGGAGAGAAAACGCTGCACTTTACGCGCACGGCTTACAGTCAATTTATCCTCATCGCTTAATTCATCCAAACCGAGGATCGCGATGATATCCTGCAATTCCTTATATCGCTGCAATACCAGTTTTACGCGGTTCGCACAAGCATAATGAGCATCCCCGACGATCTTTGGCGTCAGGATCCGGGAGGTGGAGTCCAGGGGATTTACCGCAGGATATATACCCAGATCCGCAATCTTTCGGTCAAGCACCGTAGTTGCATCCAGATGTGCAAAAGTAGTCGCTGGTGCCGGATCCGTTAAATCATCCGCGGGCACGTATACGGCCTGCACCGACGTAATGGAGCCATTTTTAGTTGAAGTAATTCTCTCCTGCATCAGACCCATTTCTGTAGCCAGTGTCGGCTGGTAGCCAACGGCCGAAGGCATACGTCCCAAAAGTGCGGACACTTCAGAACCCGCCTGGGTAAAACGGAAGATATTGTCAACAAAAAACAAGATGTCGCGGCCCTGGCCCTTTCCATCTCCGTCACGGTAATATTCTGCAATCGTTAAACCACTAAGTGCAACGCGCGCACGGGCACCGGGAGGTTCATTCATCTGTCCAAAAACAAATGTAGCTTTAGATTCAGAAAGTTCTTTCATGTCCACTTTGGAGAGATCCCATCCACCGTTTTCCATGCTGTGTTTGAAATTGTCGCCGTATTTCATGATCCCGGCTTCAATCATTTCGCGCATAAGGTCATTCCCTTCACGGGTACGTTCTCCAACTCCTGCGAATACCGATACACCGGCATAGGCTTTCGCGATATTATTAATAAGTTCCTGGATCAAAACAGTTTTGCCAACTCCGGCACCACCGAACAAACCAATTTTACCACCTTTAGCGTATGGTTCAATCAGGTCAATGACTTTAATTCCGGTAAAAAGTATTTCAGTGCTCACACTGAGGTTTTCAAATGCAGGGGGTTTGTTGTGTATGGGTCTGGCATTCTTTTTCGAAACGGGCGGCAGGCCATCTATGGGATCTCCTGTTACGTTGAACAGGCGGCCTTTGATGGCATCCCCGACGGGCATAGAAATGGCGATGCCGGTATCCAGCACTTCAAGGCCCCGAACCAGCCCTTCTGTACCATCCATGGCAATACAGCGAACGCTGTCTTCACCCAGGTGCTGCTGCACTTCCAAAACCAGGACATCGCCGCCTGGTTTTTTCAATTCCAGAGCATTATAAATTTCGGGAAGTTTGCCTTTGAACTGAACATCTACGACCGCACCGATAATTTGTTTAATCTTGCCTGCATTTGGCATATAACAATTTTTAGGAAAGTTACTTCAAAATCGGCTGCAAAGGTAAGTGTCCGGACCCGGAATTCCGAAATGAAAAACCAAGTATTTTTACCGTTGTCAACTTCTTAAATATGCATTTGATACCAGTTGAGGATCAGGCCGGGGCCCGGGATTTCATCCGGGCAAATATCGAAATTATGGGTGGTGAACCGGGTTATATACGGCCGCTGGACAAGGATATTGATCAGGTTTTCGACGCTAAAAAGAATAAAGCCTTCCGGCATGGAGAAGCAGCCCGATGGATCCTGAAAGATGACCGGGGGCGTATACTCGGGCGGATTGCGGCTTTTGTAAATAAAAGATACAAATCCAAAGGAGATGAATTCCCGGTAGGTGGTATTGGTTTTTTTGACTGCATTCACAATCAGGAAGCGGCTGACAGGCTTTTTGACGTTGCCAGGCACTGGCTCCTTCAACGGGGTATGGAGGCCATGGATGGTCCTATTAATTTCGGAGAACGGGACAGTTGGTGGGGACTCGTGACCGAAGGTTTTCACGAACCGCTTTACCAAATGAATTTCAACGCACCTTATTACAAAGACCTTTTTGAAAACTACGGTTTTAAAATGTTTTTTGAACAGATATGCTTTGGCATGGATCCAAAAAAACCTTTCAGTAAAAAACTTATGGATCGTCATGCGATCGTCGCTGCCGATCCTGCTTACCGGGCGGCTCATATCGATAAACATGATCTTGACCGATATGCAGGATATTTTACTGAAGTGTATAACAAAGCCTGGGCCGGTCATGGGGGAATGAAGCAGTTGAAACTTGACCAGGTAAAACAGCTCTTCCGTCAGTTTAAGCCCTTTATGGAGGAAAGACTGATCTGGTTTGTTTACCACAACGAAAAACCCATTGCCATGTTTGTCAATATTCCCGATCTAAACCAATGGTTCAAATACCTGAATGGAAAATTCGGCCTGTTGCAAAAACTGAAATTTTTGTGGCTGGTCAGAACAAAGAAAAATAAAAAATTCACCGGCCTCGTATTTGGAATCATCCCCGAATACCAGGGCAGGGGCATTGACGCTTACATGATTGCTGAAACCGGAAAAATGGTCCTTATTTTACCTTATACGGAATATGAAATGCAATGGGTGGGCGATTTCAATCCGAAAATGATCAATATGATCCGGACCATGGCTGATACCTATCCCAGCAGGAAACTCATCACCTATCGATATAATTTTGACCGGACGCGTGAATTTAAAAGACATCCCGTCTTCTAAAACTTTATTATTATTGCAATCAACAAGAACAGGAGTCAGGGGTTATGAACAAATTCATCGTTTCCGCCAGAAAGTACCGGCCACAACTTTTTTCAACGGTTGTCGGTCAGTCGCACATTACAACGACTTTAAAAAATGCCATCCGCAACAAGCAGCTTGCCCATGCATTTTTATTCTGCGGTCCCCGCGGTGTGGGAAAAACAACCTGTGCGCGGATCCTGGCCAAATCCATTAACTGCGAGAACCCTGCAGCGGACGGGGAAGCCTGTAATGTTTGTCATTCCTGTATTTCCTTTAATGAAGGCAGTTCGCTCAACATACATGAGCTGGATGCCGCCAGCAATAATTCAGTAGACGATATCCGTTCACTCGTTGACCAGGTGCGTTTTGCCCCGCAACCCGGAAAATACAAGGTATACATCATCGATGAAGTGCATATGCTCAGTTCGTCTGCGTTTAACGCTTTTCTAAAAACCCTGGAAGAACCACCACCGTATGCTATTTTCATCCTGGCTACAACAGAAAAGCATAGGATCCTTCCAACAATCCTCAGCCGCTGCCAGGTATTTGATTTCAAAAGGATCACGAATCAGGATATCATTGATCATCTTCAGGAAATTTGCGAAAAGGAAAATATTCCGGCCGACAAGTCGTCGCTTGAGATCATCGCGCAAAAAAGTGAAGGCTGCATGCGGGACGCACTCAGCATAATGGATAAAATGGTGAGTTTTTCTGATGGAAAAATCACTTATGCTGATACATTGGAGCACCTCAACATTCTGGATGAAGGTTATTATTTCACCTTGTTGGAGGCTGTTCGCGGACAAGAATTGTCCGAGGCCCTGCTCATATTTGATGAAATAAACGCCAAGGGTTTTGAAGGAGACCTCCTGCTGAACGGATTTGCCGAATTTGTACGAAATCTTCTGGTATGCAAGGACGAAAAAGCAGCCCGTCTGCTCGAAGTGGTAGATGACTTTAAACAAAAATATATAGAAACCGCAAAAAATGCCGATACAGCATGGCTGATCAGTGCGTTGAACCAGCTGGGTGAGTCTGAAATCAATTATAAAGCTGCCCGGAATAAAAGACTGCACGTTGAACTGACCCTGATCAAACTGGCCTATCTCAATCAGGCACTTCATTTATCCCAGGCCGCGCCTGATAAAAAAAAAGGAACTGAATCTGTAAAACCGGTGGCGTACAGGCGCATCGCTCCCTTGGAAATCAGGAATGAAAAATCCCCTTCTGCCAAAAAACCTGTAAATCCAAAAAAAGCAGATCCTGCACCGATCGGCATCATCCCGGTTATTGCTGGTCACGCCAAACTAATCATCGAGGATTCAAAGACCCCTGCTTCTCCTGTAACCAGTCTGGGCGCTCTTTCAAAAATTCGCCAGGAGGTCCTTAACAGGAAAACATCCGCAGTTGCGGGGGAAATACAGAGACTGGAAACCGAACCGCTGATGGAGGCCTGGTATCAGTTTACAACAGAGCTGAAAAAAAATAAAAATTCCGCCGCCCAAAGTTTTGAAGGCGCGGAACTTCGGATACTGGATGAGCTGCGTTTTGAAATCCTGACCAATAATAACCTGGAACAGCGTTTCATCGAACAGGAAAAAAGGAAACTCTCCGATTTACTTCAACTCAGATTCCAAAACAAAAACATTTCTTTTTCAGTCGTGATCCGGGAACAGAATGCCGGTTCGTTACCGCAGGAAAAAATATTGTCCAAAAGAGACCAGTTTTACCAGATCGCCGAAATGTATCCTCTGGTTAAAGAGCTGAAAGACAAATTGAAACTGGAACTTGATTACTGATGCTGACTTCAAAATGATTTCATTCAGCCGCAAATGCTAAAAATCCTCTAATTTGACCATTCTGATTTTGCTTAGCCGTTGATTCGCAGGATCTTTACATATTCTTATGGCAGGAAATTCTACGACCCAGGTATTTCAAACCAGCTCCTCTTCCCGGTGGTCTCGTTTTGTTTGGAGCAGCCGGCTGATCGCTCTTTTTGTTGTTTTAGCAGTTATAACCATTATCATAACGCTTTCGAGGGTGTACACCCCCTCGCTTCCGAATATGATCGGGGCACAGGAAAAAGAAGCATTGCTTGATAGTTCCAGCTGGCTTTTTAACAAAAGCAAGATCGGCAAACAATACGGCGGATTTCGCAAATACATTAACGAAAAAGTTGCCTACAAGGCAGGTGGTTACCCAACGCCCAAACGATTCCGCAAGAAGAATGGAATCCTGGTACAGGCAGATTCCAGTTTTTATTCTTTTAAAAAATTTTCAACCGGTATACGCGCAGGGTTTTATGTGAACTGGTCCCCTTCCTCATATACGTCACTGGTTCAAAATATTCCCAGGCTGAATATGGTTTTACCGGAATGGTTTTTTCTTGACCCCAATGCCGACACACTTTACGCCACTGTAGACCAGAAAGCATTGGATATCATGGCCAAGTCGGGAGTGAAAGTGCTGCCTTTGTTAACGAATAATTTCAAAAGTGTTTTCCGCGGGGATGTGGTGCACCGCATTCTGAACAATCCTGAAAAAAGAGACCGGCTGATCCAGGACATTATTAAGTTCCTCGAATTTTATAAACTCGACGGTATCAATATCGATTTCGAAGATCTGCAGGAAAAAAAGAATGAAGTGTTGGTGCAATTTCAAAAAGCACTTTATGAACAAATGCACGCCAAGGGACTCCTGGTGAGCCAGGACGTGCAGCCGTTTAACCAGGATTATAATTTTAAAGAGCTTTCCGCATTTAATGATTACGTCATCTTAATGGCCTACGACCAGTTTTCCGATGGAACAGGACCCGGCCCGATTTGTCACCAGAAATGGATCGAAGGAGCTGTTGATGATGCCATTAAGAAAATCCCAACCGAGAAACTCATCCTGGCTTTGGCTGGATTCGGATATGACTGGAAGCTGGATGAAAAGGATAAAGTGATCTCCGTTGCGCCAATCAGTTATCAGGATGCCCTGACACTGGCGCTCAGTTATGGTGGAAAAATAAAATTTGATAACGACTCCTATAATCTTCATTTTACATACGACGGGGATGATGGCGCGCCTCATCAGGTGCAGTTTACCGATGCG
>DATCAO010000522.1:0-4220 GCA_036512575.1 Puia sp. | reverse complement strand
CGTCAAGTTTGTGCTCAGGCCTTTTCCTTTTGACAAGGAGTTTTGAAGAAACGGTTTGCTGCAGCTTAGTCGGTGTTATGGAGCGGTTTTCTGTCAACTTCTTTTGCAGGGCCGCAGCACTGTATTGCCGGCCGACTTCACTCCCGTTATATACTGTTTTGTTACGGTGATCCACAAAGGTTATCCCATATAAAAATCCCTGATCATTCTGGCGAAGAACAATATCGATATGCTGGGCTTTTAGCAGAGTCTCCAGTTCGTTCAGACTTCCTGGCTTTTTTGAAAGTTCAAGATCGAGAGCCTGTTTCAATTTGGGCAGTTGGGCCTTGCGTTTTGCCTGATTTTGCAGAAACTTCTCTTCAAGTCTGGCCAGTGTTGGATTACTGTAAATCGAGCTCGCTTTTATCGGCACGCCCACTTTCTTACCCTGCGCATCGAGCATCTGGTAGCGCAGTCCGTTAAATTTTCGCATGCGCCCACCCTCCTTTCCCGGATCTGCGATCACTTGAAAAGTTTTCAGAACGGCATTTAGCGAAGGCAGGCTATTGAAATAATAATGGTTCAGGACTTTGTCCAGGACATTGGTGATCGAACGCTTGGTTTCAGATTTACCATACTCGATTTTGTCCATGGACGGTCTTTCTGCATGTTGGATTTGCTTATCCCCTGCCCTGATCAGTCCAAATTCGGTTTCAATCTCCTTTCTTGCGGGTTCAGATTTTAATTTTCCGATCCTGAAAGTATCTATTCGCTTGCCGCTGCTTTGAATATTTGTGGTTACGATATGTATATGCGGATGACCGGCATCCCGGTGTTCATAGACCAGGAAAGGCTGGACTCCAAATCCTATCTTTCCCATATAGCTGATCGCAATGGCCTTCAACTCCTCAGCATTTTTATTTTCTGATGGATGAAAATTGAGTGAAATATGCAATGTGTTTGATTTCTGTGCCCGTTCATTGAGTGCGATGAGGTCACTGAACCTTTTCAACTTGTGATTGAAAGTTAACCGGTCGTGGTCTTTCAGGAAGTTGCCGGCGTAAATACAGGTTGCCTGATTTGTTTTCACTTTCTGTTCGTTATAGTTTAAAACACGTTTGATCTGATGGGGACTGGTTATTTTGACAACCATAGTTCATAAATCTGATTCAGCCTTTCTTTGATTTCATCGACTTTTCGAATAAAGGAATGGTGGGTGGATTCATAAACAATCAGCCAGGATCTCATCTGGCCGGTAGTATCCAGGGTGTGCAAACGCTTAACCGCCTGGTTGAAATTATTTCCAATGGCACTTAGTTCATTTTTAAGCAGGATCATTTCCTCCAGGTACTGGTCAGCTGACTCGTTCCGGTATTTTACGACGACCGGCTTTGCCAGCAGCATTTTTCGGGCGTACTCACTCAGGCTCCGGCAGGTCGTTGACTTCCAGTGTTTTTCTATATGTTCATATTCCGCCGGTTTAACCCGGAAGCTGACCCATTCCCTCGATGCACACATCACGATTCATTTTTTTATTTCTCTTGCCTTTTCAAGGGAACCGCCCACGACACCGGAAGTGGGCGCGAGACAATTGTGCAACAATTGACCATCTCGCCCGTTGCAAATTGGGCAACGTTCCCCGGCTTAAATCCCCCTTAAGCAACTTTTGAAAAGACCTTCTCTGGAAAACAAAATTAGCGGGCGAACCAACAGGCTGCATAGCATGACTGAATTTCAACCAGGCTCGGCTTAAACATACAGAAAAGAAAAAAGGGCTTAGATAAGCCCTTCATCTGCGAATGAATAGTAATGATCTCTGCTAACGATTAGATGATCCAGCACACGGATATCCAGGAACTGGCCAGCGGATTTGAGTTTGCTGGTTAACTCCTCGTCCGCCCGGCTGGGCTGGAGGTTACCACTCGGATGAGAATGGGCCAGCATGATATTACAGGCAGAGGCCTTCAACGCGGCGGAAAAAATCAACCGCGGGTCTGCGACGGTGCCGGTGATTCCGCCACTGGAGACATTGAAAATCCCCAGCACTTTGTTAGCCTGGTTTAAAAAAATCACTTTGAACTCTTCCAACAGTTCAATTTTGTTCAGATCCCAATGCTGGATCAGCAGAGCAAAGGCATCTTTTGACTGTCTGATCCTGGGCCGTTCTGAAGCTTTTACTTTTGAGCGGTAGATCAATTCCACTTCTGATGCTTTCGTCCAGTCTGTTTCCTGATTTTTGATTTCCATAACCTTGATTTAAAATGTTTTTAAATGAATTATGGAACATTCATCCGGCCGGGGCGCGAGTCAGACCAAACGCCCGAAAAAAATCAAAAATCCGGTTTGGGCGCCCGAAGCGCCCGGCCGAACTTCGTGGCTGAATTCTTGAAAAACACCTCTTCTCAAAAAATGCATTACTTATTAATATTGAAGACCGGCAACATCATTTTCAGATTCCTGCGTTTTCGTTTTATCCTGATCGTCATGGACTCCACCATGCATTTTGATTTTATTCACTAAACATTTTAAGGCCGATCGCGCTTCTCCATTGGTTCCAATCCATGCATAGGCCGTGATATTCCCAATCACTTCCACGAGTTCTCCCTTTTTCAAATAGGCGGCGATCGCGGGGCTGATCCAATAAGAACAATCCACCTATTTCACCGTCCTCTTCATTTTTTCCGAAGATTTGGATTTGTAACTGTCATTGACATCGATCGTAAACAGAACGACCTTCTTTTCGTCTGAGATCACTTTAACCAGCGCATTTGTCGTCAGTCTTCCCACTAAAATTTCCATTTTTGTTGATTTTAATCGTTATGCATTTTATTTTTCGTTGATTATTGTTATCAGCGACCAGGAGAATGCATCTTCCATCAGGTGATATTCTACACCGTTGTCTCCGATGAAAACTGAGATCACATCGAACTGAACGGGTGACTCGACCGGAAATCCATCCAGAAATCCCTGGGAAGCCTGCAGTATGTTTCTCCATTTGCCGCGGTTCATCCGGTCTTCCGGAAAACCGTAGCGGGTTGACCGGCTGGTCTTGACTTCGATGAAATGCAGCACTCCTTTTTTCAGGGCAATGATATCAATCTCGCCCCGGCCCTGACGCCAGTTTTTAAAGAGAATCTGATAACCCTGCACAGTCAGCCAGCAGGCGGCCAGTGTCTCTCCTCTTTTTCCGGTATCGTTATGTTTTGCCATACCGTTTTTTTGTAAGCAACCCGTACCGGACAAAATTTTCATACTGTCTGTTGGTAATCAGATCCGCCCGGTGGACTGGTACGGTTCGGTAATAACTCTTGCCGAAGAAACTGTAACGCCTGATGAAATTTTTTAAGGCAATGGCTTCCTCATACTTGTCCTTGCAGGCGCGCATGATCTCAAATTTTTTCTGCTTGGCCTCGGATAGCACGATATCATTGGAATAAATAATCGCTGTTCCCCAGTCCAGTCTATTTTTGGCAATAAAATTTTTCATGATCTGCTCACAGTAATTGACCTCAGGAGATCCTTTTAAAAAATCGGGTTTGATTTCAATCAGCCAGACCCACCCATACTCTTTGTGTCGAATTAAAAAATCCGGCGTGTATATTCGGGTAAGTTGATCTGATTTCCTGACTGTCTTTAACGTCTTGGGATAATAACAAATGTGTACCGGCTCACGCAGAAAACGGAAATTATCTTCGATACTCAGCACAAATTTTAATTCGAGCATCGAATGAAAGAAACAGCCCTTGTAAAGAACCTGATGGGAAGTGTAAAATGGCTCTTTATATAATTTCATGTCCCGACTTTAAATGATATGTGTTTTGGTTGCAACGGAATGGGTTTATCCAGACTCCGAAAGGATAGTGCTTCCGTAATCTGAGTCAGTCCGATTTGTTCCAGGCCTTTGAGATCCGCGATGGTCCGGGCCAGTTTCAGGACCCTCGTATAAGACCTCACTGAAAGTTGGAACCTGTCCATTTGTTTCAGAACATAACTCCGGCAGGAAGGATCCAGTTTGCAGACCTGTTCGATATCTCCATCGGGTATCTGTGCATTGCAATGCACGCCGTTTACCTTTTCAAATCGCTTCGTTTGAATTTTCCTGGCGCGGATGACCCGCTCCCGTATAGTGGCTGAAGGCTCCGGGATATCGCGCCGATCGAGGATTTCTGATAAGGCCATCGATTCGGATTCAATGTGCAGGTCGATCCGTTCGAGGATGGGTCCGGATATTCTTCTCCTGT
>DATCAO010000521.1:0-2045 GCA_036512575.1 Puia sp. | reverse complement strand
TTTGTCTGGGCGTTTTTCGGTGCGGGGGCTTTGCAGCCCTGCGTTTAAAGCGTTGAGTTCGGTTTCAAAACTAACCTGTTAATGCAATGTAAAAATGTTCTCTATGCTGCAAAGTAGAAATGTCCTCTTATAAAAAGGAGAAACAGGGGAAGGGGGTCTGGCGAGAAATAAGGGAGAGCAAATTTTTAATAAATTGTTATTATTGCGCCGCAGGCATTTTGATATTTCTTAATGTTTGCAGCGGCGGAATGTGGTCAAAGGGTGAATTAGTGTGGGTAAGCTCGTGGTAAACTGCCTAAGCAGTTTTCCATCAGCTTATCCACACGTTCCGCAGGAAATTCACGCTTTGTCCATATGGAGTCCGCTCACAGAGTTCTTAAACCAATGCCGCCTTTTTTATAAATAAACATCTGCAATTGTCCCGGCTGAATCGTACGATAAATGATTGATTTTTAATAGCGCAAATCTCCGGTTTTTATATCAATTGGACAGTTGCTTGATTCTTTTTGATGCATTTCTAATTACTGCAGTACTTACTTCGCCCAAATGTTGTTTTGACGGAGCACTTGTACTGCGTTTTTCATCGATTTTATCTTGCTTTTCCTTAATGAAACTCAGAACCGCTCCTAATCGCTTATTACTGACAATTTGCCCTTGATCTATTTTTTTAATTTTATCGTATGTACGGTAGGAAAGTTCTCGGTTGTTACATTTGATTTTTATTGTGCCATCAAAATATTCAAAAACAGTCACTTTATGCCGAGCCAGACTTCTGTTTTCTATTGAGTCTTCGATCAAATAGAGCACCTTGTCATATTGCAGAGTCAGATTTTTAGACAAGGTTCTATTATCCTGCCATGAAAAAATCTCATTCAAATCTTCATGAGGCAATAGTGTGCGATGCATATTCCTGGAATCAATTGCTTCTATTCCGAATTTTTTATTAAATTTAGCCATGAATTCTGGCAAAAATTTATTGCCTTGTTCTGCATCTGAAATATTCATCAGTCGCATTTCTTTAATTAAACGATCTTGTAGCGTCCTGTTTACACGTTCAACACGACCTTTAGCCTGAGGCGTATTAGCACAAATAATATCAATATTTAAGTCCCCTAAAGCTCTTCCAAATTGGGTGACGCCATCACCGCCTAATGCATCTTTTTTATTAGTACGAAATACGCTGTGTTTATCACTGTAAAATGCAACAGGTTTACCATGTTTCTCAATATACCGGCGAGTGGAATCAAAATAAGTGAATGTTGACTCTGACTTTACAAATTGGCATTCCATCAGCTTTCCTGTTGCATCATCTATATAAACCAACAGTGTGCATTTAGGCCCTCGGCCTTCAAACCAGTCGTGTGGCGAGCCATCAATCTGTATTAGCTCACCAAAGCATTCTCGTCTATTACGAGGCTGATGAACGCGCTTTAATCGATTATTTATTGGTATCCATAATTCCGCATCAATCATCCATTTTCGTAAAGTTTCATGAGAAATATAAAGGTTATGGTTTTCGCTTAATTTTTCACAGGCAAAAGTTGGCTTGAAATCAATGTAGTATTGTTTGACATAAGTTATGGCTAATTCTTTAACAGAATCTGGATACCTATGATTACTTGGTTTGCCACGTTTCTTACTGACAATACCTATAGCTCCATCAACTTTATACGCTTTTTTTAACCGCCTAATTTGTCGAACGCTTAAGTCTAATTGTTTGGCTGCTTCATGTTCAGTCAGCCGTTTATCAATCAGTTTTTGTAGGATTTCTACACAATGTAATTCTCTATTGCTCATAATAATGATGTCCTGCATCAATGTCGTCTCCGGTATAAGTTTACAAAATACTGTAAATTTATACCGGAGAGGACATTTCTACTTTGCTAAAATAGGACATTACTATATTGCACTAACATCAGTGAACCCGGCCAGGTTGATAATTGCCCTGATGATCCATTTGCGGTAAGCGGTATTGATACCCTGCTGGATTATTTAAAACATAACAAAAAATAATCTGTATTGCCCTTAATTCCAACCCTTTTATT
>DATCAO010000520.1:0-2821 GCA_036512575.1 Puia sp. | reverse complement strand
TTACCTGAACGAGAACCTGGTCAACCTCGACAAGACAACGCAGCTGCAGAGCATTTACAATGCCAAGCAGATCATCGATGATACCATCCAGCTGATCCGGAATATCTCCCACAGCCTGATGCCGCCAACACTGAAGAATTTTGGGCTGGAATCTGCCGTAAATGACTTGTTCCAGAAGATCAGCGGTTCCGGAAGCATGAATGCCAGCTCCCGGTTCCACGATTACCGGGAACGCCTGAAAGCTGAAAATGAACTTATCATTTTCCGGATCATCCAGGAACTGATCAACAACATCCTGAAACACAGTAATGCCAGTTTTATTCACCTCACGCAAAATACCAGCGGCCAGCGCTTTTTCATCCGCCTGCACCACGACGGGCGCGGACTGACCCAGACGGATTTTGAAAAACTCGGTAAAAGCAATGTCGGCCTGGGATTAAAAAACATACAGAGCCGGCTGAAAGTGCTGCAGGGCAAGATCTTTTTCGAAAAAGACATGTCCCAAACCTATTTTAAAGTGACCATTGAGCTGAACCGGGACGATGAGATGAAGACAGCCAACGAGAGCAATTAATGCTTAATTTTAGCTATCAGAAGATACAATACCTATGGGATTTATTAAGGTTGCCATTGCTGATGATCATAAAATCTTCCGGAAGGGGGTCATTCTCTCGCTCCGTGCCTACAGCAATATCAAGTTCGTCCAGGAAGCCGAAAACGGCCAGGAATTACTGGACGGTTTGCCCGTATCCCAACCCGACGTGATCCTGATGGACCTGCGCATGCCCCTGAAAGACGGCATTGAAACCACCAAATCCATCGCCAAACTATACCCCCAGATCCACATCATTGCCCTGACCATGTATGAAGACGAGCGCTTCGTGAGCCATATGATGGAAATCGGCGCCAACGGATACCTGCTGAAAAGTGCCGACCCGGCAGAAATCAAGCGGGCCATCATGGAGGTGTGCACCAAGGGCTACTACCTGAACAATTTTGTGAACCGGATCCTCCTGAAAAAGAGCCACGCCCGCACCAAAGTGATCCCCAACCTGAATACCGAAGTCACCCTCAGCGAGCGCGAACGCGAAGTGATGAAATACATCTGCATGGAATTCACCGCCCAGGAAATTGCCCAGAAACTGGAAGTCAGCCCCCGCACCGTCGAAGCGATCAAGGACCGCCTCATGGAACGGTTTGGTGCGAAAAACACCGCCGGGCTGGTTTTCTTTGCGGTTAAGAATAATCTCATCGACTAAAGACGTTCCTTCGGCGTGAAACCCATTCAACAATTGGCGATTAAGGTCGCTGAGAAAACTGCAAATCCGTTTAAACAATTTCAACTATGGGTAATGTTATTTTAAATCTATAAGATATTTCACAATTTTTGATTTCTTGTGCAGTCATGGGCAACTATTACTCCGATCCAATAAATCGAAGAACGAGAAGACGAATATTGATATAATTTTCTTCGACACAAATTACATCAAATTAAATTCGTCGATATATGGAATTGAAATAAGCAATATTGATAATCAAAAAGGCACGGAATATGAATCTATAAATTTATTTTTAAGTTATCCCAATGCTCATTTGTTTGAAATCAAAAATCAAAAAGGAGAGAAATATTTCGTTGGCGCATCTTTTGTTAGAATTTTTGAAAATGAATTGAATTTCAACGAAACGAGTTTAGGGGTGTTAGATTATAAGGGACGGGATGATGAGATAGCATCAAGTGTATAAATAATTTTAACCTTTGCTAACCGAAGCAGCTTAAATTGAAGGTTCGAAGCGTTACGAACTCTTCTAATCTTCAACTTACTGGATGATTTTGTACCGGCCCCGTATAAACTGGCCAGTTTTCCAAAGGCGGTTGAATCGTTACTCATCTTCAAAAAGTTGGAAAAATAGCTTGTAATATGTAACAATACATATTACATTTGTATAATGATTCAGTCGATCCGTCACAAGGGATTACGAATATTTTACGAAACCGGGAACGGAGGAAGGTTGCCGAAAGAGCAGCTTGCTAAAATAAACCGGATCCTGACCGCCCTTGATGCATTATCGAATGAATTAGATATTAGGTCATTAGGTAGCGGCATTCATCCATTAAAAGGGGAGTATAAGGGGTTCTGGTCGATTTCTGTTTCTGGCAATTACCGAATCATTTTTACCTTCAAATCACCGGACGTATTTGATGTTGACTATTTGGATTACCATTAAAAGGAAAAATATGTTAAAAAGAAATTTACCGCCCTCGCACCCCGGAGAAATCCTTAGAGAGATGTTCATCAGGGAACATAAACTCACCGTTACCGAAGTAGCTAACGGACTTGGGGTTTCGAGGGTCAACCTGTCCGCTCTTGTCAATGAACGTGCCGGCATTAGCCCGGAACTGGCCATCAAACTTTCTGAAGCATTTGGTAATACAGCTCAGTTTTGGATTAATCTCCAGAAAAACTATGAATTATGGCACGCTGAAAAGAGAGTAAACAGAAAAAAAATTCGCCATTTTATATCGGTTTAGCGTCTTCATCTTTTTCATATTGACCTCCTCCCAAAAAACTGAACTATTTTAGGCCGCCGAATAAATCTTTGATACCAAATCCTGGCTTATTACTCTAGCCTTTTGGGTCCTGCCGCCTGTCACTCTGAGTGAGCTTAAGAAGAACAACTTATAAGAGAAGTATTTTCAGACAGGCAATGGATATATTAATTTTCTATTTTGAGGGTCAATAGAATTGAACCGTCTTTTTTTCTGTACACTTTGCATTCTTCAAGCCTTAAATCCTCCAGATCGTGCGCCCAGATTCCATAC
>DATCAO010000519.1:0-2156 GCA_036512575.1 Puia sp. | reverse complement strand
CAACCGTCAACCGTCATCCGTCAACCGTCATCCGTCAACCGTCAACTAAATGATCGGTCCTGATTTGGGCGGCTCTTTTGGCATGGAGCGCGATAAAATGGATTCCATTTCTTTTATCCGCCGCAGCTGGCTTTCCATTTTTTTATGTTGCTCGGTGGCTTCCTGAAGATCGCGGTTTAATTCTTCGAGGAACAACATTTTCTTTTGGTATTGTTGCCGCTGAAAAGTCGATTCTTTCAGTTTGTCCTCTGTATCTGCCAGGATCCTGCTCAGGCGCTGGTTTTCGTCGAACAGGGCCATTTGTTTACCCTTCACTTCATCGAATTCGCGGCTGAGTTTAAAATAAGTTTCCTGGAGCTGGTCATATTCAATCCGCTTGCTATGGGGCTGGTCGAGGTATTGCTCCAACTTCCGCAGTTTATCCTGCATGTTGTTGAAATCCGCATAAGCTTTGTCCATGCGTTCATTCATTTCCAATACCATTCTTTGCTCCTGCATGATCCGGTTCATCTCTGCATCTTTTTCAGCCAGCTGGCGGTGCAGTCCGGATAACTGTTCGTTCAGCGCGTTATGCTGATGCTGCAGATCCTGGTATTTCTTTTCAGACTCCTTGAGCATCTGGATCTGCTGAAGCAGCTTATTAATGTGCTGGTTGTATTGGAAAAGATTTTCCTGAGCCGATTTTAACTGTTGGAGATAATCCTCAGTTGGAGTGGATGGTTTGATCTGGGCTTCGGATCTGGCATATTTTTCCTTCAGAAGATTCACTTCCTCCCGCAGCTCCTCCGACTCCAGATGATAAATCTTTTCATTTTCTTCCGATTCCGCTAATCGTTCCCGAAGTTTCTGAAGCGTTTTCTCCTGGATCTCCATATCAGTGTAATACTTCAGTTTCCAGTTATCATTTTCATTGATGCCTTCATCAGCTACCGGCTTTTGAATCTTAATGGCATTTCGCGAAGTCCAGAAATAATGCAGGGTGATTCCAAGTATAAGAGCTCCCAGAAGAAATATAACTATTTCAGGCAACCTGACAGTCAGGGTGTAACCAAGTATTAGGGGTAATGTCTTCATATTGTTCGGTACTCAGCACAAAAAGGTTTCGCGTGGACTTTGGGATTGGCTGTTGAGAGGATACCGGAAAACGGTAGAAAATACGGGGAAAGAGGTGATTTTTAGCATTACAAAATAGGGATATCCCTTCATAAATACAAGCTGGGCTTGAATTTAAAGTAGAAATACGTTTTCAGGCTGTTACGAGGGTACCCACCTGGTCGCCGGTAACCACTTTTTTGAGGTTCCCGGGTTTATTCATGTCAAAAACGATAATGGGGAGGTTATTTTCCATGCAGAGGGTAAAGGCCGTCATATCCATCACCTTCAGATTACCCGAAATGCATTCCTGGTAGGTAATGGTATGATATTTCTTCGCGTTTTTGTCTTTTTCGGGATCAGCCGTGTAGATACCGTCCACCCGGGTGCCCTTGAGGATCACATCAGCCGTTATTTCGATGGCCCGGAGGGAACCTGCAGTATCCGTCGTAAAATAGGGGTTGCCCGTACCAGCACCAAAAATGACCACCCGACCCTTTTCCAGGTGGCGTATGGCCCGGCGACGGATATAGGGTTCAGCAATTTGTTCCATTTTAATTGCACTCTGCAAACGGGTAAAAACACCGATTTTTTCAAGTCCTGCCTGCATCGCCATGCCATTAATTACGGTAGCCAGCATGCCCATATAATCACCATGCGCTCTTTCAATGCCCGTTTCTTTTTCATTCATGCCCCTGTAGATATTGCCACCGCCGATCACGATGGCCACCTGCACCCCCAGGTCTACAATGGTTTTAATGTCTTCAGCGTAATGTGCAATGACTGTGTTATCAAAACCAAAACTCTTATCACCCATGAGGGCCTCACCGGACAATTTCAGCAGTACACGGGTGTATTTTGGAAGCATAGCCTGGTTTAATGTTGCAAAGAAAGAGTAATAATTTGGATAAAAAAACCCCGCTGATGCGGGGTCTTTTTTTAACCAAGTTGTACTCTTTTGAACTGCGTTACTTTAAGTGCCGGATCAACAGACTTCAGATGATCCCCGACAGTTTTGGAGGCATCTTTAACGAAAGGCTGGGCAGTCAATGTATTTTCTTTGA
>DATCAO010000518.1:0-7459 GCA_036512575.1 Puia sp. | reverse complement strand
TGCTTCATGTCAATCAGCAGGTATTTCTCCCCCGTTTTATTAGAAGATTTCAGGAGAATAGCGTATCGCTTCAAACCAACACTTCCTGTTCCGGCCAGCCGGAATACCGCATCAATCACTTTATAATTATAGGGGCTGTCTTCATCTGTTTTCAACCAATGTTTCACGTGATCAGCCAAATCATTTTTCAGTTTTTTATTGAGCTTGAAATGTTTTGGATCATTTAAAATGATTTGAAGTTTATCCTTCTTCAGCATTGTTTTCTTCGAAAGTATATCGCTTTGTTTCCTTTTGTTTACGGCGGTCAGAAATTCGCAAACAATGCCCTGGGCTGTATTCCTTTCAATATAACTTGGTTTTCCGGCAGCAAGCCTTTCACCAATTGTCTTTAGAAACAATTGGGCCATACGTAGTGCTTTATTTTCTTCAATTTTCAATGTGTCAAATGCAACCAGGATACTGGTGGTCGTTCTAACGACTTCCCAGAGCGATGGCGCGAGAATGGCTTCATCAAAATCGTTGAGATCAAAGTATACCTGGCGGTTATCACTTTTATAAGATCCGAAATTTTCCAGGTGCAGGTCCCCGCATATCCAGGCATCCGGGGATCCCGGAAATCCTTTTTCACCGGCCAGATCTTCGTAAAAAATGTGATTGGTCCCTCTATAAAACCGGAACAGGTTTCCCTTCATGAATTCATATTTATACTGAATCATTTCTGGAATCCGGTTTTGATTAAAAGCAATAATCCTTTTTGATATTTCTTCCATAGCAGCGTTTAGAAGGGGAAAATGGGTTAGTTGGTTTGAGAGAGACTATGCAGAGCAATAGAAACCCGGCAGACATCTCAGTTTGTCTACCGGGTTCTTAATTTTCATTTGGGTTTTGAATTACTAGGCTTTTACTTCCTGTGCAGCGTCATAGTTGACATTTTCTTCCGCGATGGAAGTTAATGTTTCATCGGCTGTTTTTTCCTCATTTAATGTCGCTTTCAATAATTCAGCGATATCGTCATGGCCGAGATTGCGGGCCAGCTGAGCCAGTCCGCCATAAGTTGAAATTTCATAATGCTCTGCTTTTTGACCAGCGAGTATCAGACCTACATCCCGGGTAGATGTCCCTTCTTTTGTTTCCTCAACGATGCTTTCGCCTTCTTTTAGGATCCCGTCCATCGCTTCACATTTCTTAGCCTGTGGTTTCTCGCCAAGTAATTCAAACACTTCTTCCAGTCTCTCCACATGGCCATGTGTTTCGTCCAGGTGGTTGGTGAACGCCTCTTTAAGTTCAGGCGAGGTTGCCGCCTTGGCCATTTTGGGTAATGCTTTCAACAGATTTTTTTCAGCCCAGTAGATATCCTTGATCTCTCCATGGAAAAATTCGAGTAACCTCGAGTCTTTCTCAGCGTCATTAGACGTCTTTTTCGATTTTGTTTTCACGTTTGTCATAATCACAATGTTTAGATTTCTATTGTATAATAGATTATCATGCCAGAGCCTTGGCATAGTATTGTTAAATTCAATATAATGCAGAAATTATGCAAACTGAAAAAATCGTTCCCGTGCCGGCGGCTTTATTGAACGCTTTGCCATCCTCGTAACGAAAGCAACCGGAAGTACCGGCGCCTTGAAAGTGATTCAAAAATATTATGCTGGTCTTAGTAAGATAACAAAGAATGAGGAAAGTCTTCAACAGTCACACTCTATTGATGAAGCTGAAAATATGAATCAAATAAAGAAAGAAACAGAAGAGGGTATCCTGGATGACCTGAATGAAAAAAGCCGGTCGTAGAGACAGGCTTTTGAAGTGTCAGATGCTGGTTGACCCTAGGCTTCCCTTCTGATGAATTTCAGTAGGAATACGACAATGGCAATGACCAGTAAAAGATGGATGAGACCGCCTGCTGCGTAGCCAAAAAAGCCAATGGCCCAGATAATAACTAAGACGACTGCGATCACGTAGAGTAAATTACCCATGATTGTTGTTTCTTTTGATGAATAATAGTAAATCCCAATTTAAAGTCGTTTCGAAAGGGTACAAATCCTGCGTACAATACTCATTAGTTATAATATCGTGCCAAAGTCAAACGCCAGATAGTGAATAAACTCCGGTCTTACTTTACAATGTCATTTCTTTTTTCTGACAGGTGTCTTTTTCATAACCTTTTTGGCTGACTTTTTTAGTGGCGTTTTTTTTGCGCCGCTCTTTGTTTTCCGCGCAGGTTTTCTAGTGGTCTTTTTTGCCGGAGTTCTCTTAGTTGCTTTTTTTACTTGTTTAACCATTTTCTTTGCTCCATTTTTCGCCAGAACAGCTTCATCCGACACAAAATCAACTACAATGTCCTTCGCATTGACAATATGTGCTCCGATACTGCCAATCATTTCGCCGGCCTGCCGGAAAATGCTCTTATCTGTTGCCTCCTGTACGTCTTTTGAAATCGCCTTCTTTTTCATATGAGTTCTCTTTTTGATTCCGGATATTCACCAAATGGATGCTGAACCAGCTGACCCGGCTGGGAAATGAAATCATCAACCTGATCTTTCGCTCCCTCTTTCCAGTTGTCAAAACCTTTTTTTAGCTTTTGCCGGGTTTCGGAACCCTTACGGGGAGCGATCAGGACACCAACAGCAACACCGGCCAAAATGAGATAAAATGCTTTTTTCATTATGTTTTATATTCCTAGCGGCAAAATCCGGACCGCCCAATCAATTACCTTCTTATGTAGTAGCCGTTGGACTACTTTTTGCTTATTTAGGCCATTAGATTGGTTATGTAATGAACATCAAAAAATAACTGATTGACACTTACCACCTACAAGAAGAAAAGAAGTTTTTCAAAAACTCCTGAACCACAAGGGGGACAGGCAGATTCATCCAGGTTACAATTCGTTGTTCAAAAACATGATGCATCTCATCTGCATTATGATTTCCGCCTTGAAATGGGGGGAGTCTTAAAAAGCTGGGCGGTTCCCAAAGGACCCTCCATGGATCCATCTGTAAAACGACTGGCTATGATGGTAGAAGATCATCCCTATGATTACAAAAACTTTGAAGGCATTATACCCAGGGGCCAGTATGGCGGAGGTACGGTGCTCATTTGGGATGAAGGAAATTACGAACCGGTTGAAGAAGGTACAAAAGGAAAGAAATTGATGGAGAAAAATGTATTGCAGCAAATCCGAAAGGGGAAAATCCATTTTATACTCCATGGAACCAGGCTAAAAGGGGAATTCGCCCTGGTCAGGACTTCCCATATGGGAGAAAAGGCCTGGTTGTTAATGAAAATAAAAGACGGGTTTGCTAAAACTTCAGACATCACGAAGAAAGAAAAATCGGTGGTTTCAGGAAAAACGTTGAAGCAAATGGAGAGCACATCAACACATATTTTCAACGAAAAGGATAAAAAAAAAGCAAAAGGAAAAATCGTAAAGAATAACCATCAGGTAAAAAATCGTTTTCCTTCAACATTAAGTCCCATGCTGGCCACCCTGATTGACAAGCCATTTGACCAGGCGGGTTGGCTTTATGAAATCAAATGGGATGGATACCGCTGCCTTGCGTTTCTCCATGATGGAAAGGTGGAGCTGCGTTCCAGGAATAATAAAACCTTCAACGAAAAATTCTATCCTATATATAATGCGCTGAAAGCATTCTCCGCCAATGCGATTTTAGATGGTGAGATCGTGGTGGTGGATGAAAGCGGGAAATCGAATTTTGGAAATCTTCAGAACTGGCGCAGTGAAGCAGACGGAGCATTGAGGTTTTATGTTTTTGACCTGCTTTGGTTAAACGGGAAGTCCTTACTAAAACTGACTTTACCTGAAAGGAAGCAAAGACTTGAGGAATGGTTACCAGATGATCCATTGATACAGCTGAGTAAAAGTTTTACAGCTTCCGGACTCGCGTTTTTTGAAGAGGCAAAAAAAATGGGACTGGAAGGTATCATGGCAAAAAAAATGGATTCATTGTATGTACCCGGATTCAGATCCAAAGAATGGTTGAAAATAAAAATAGGGAAAAGACAGGAAGCAGTAATCGGAGGTTATACGTTAAATGAAGGCAGCCCTAAAGCATTCAGCTCTCTCCTGGCAGGCGTATATAAAAAAGGTCGTTTTACATATATGGGGAAAATAGGGACCGGTTTTTCTGATAAAGACCAAAAGGTCATGATGAAGCTATTCAAGCCACTCCGGGTAAAAAAATCTCCATTTAACGAATTGCCGGATATTAATAGTCCGTCAAGGTTCAGGCCGAATCCTCCGACTGCAAAGGCGACCTGGCTCAAGCCGGTGTTGGTTTGCGAAGTGTCTTTCACTGAAATGACAGCAGACGGACTGATGCGGCATCCTTCATTTCAGGGAATGCGGACGGATAAAAAATCAAAAGAGGTAAAGGAAGAAATTTCAGAGCCTGCTGAACGCATGGTAAAAAATGGTCTGCTAATAAAAGAAAAGTATATGACTAAGACATCCGGTCAACCCAGAAAAACACTATTAAATCCTTCAGAGGATACTCAGGAAAAAAGTATAGAGAAGCATTCGTTAAAATTCACCAATCTGAGTAAAATGTATTGGCCTGTAGAAAAGATCACCAAACGGGATCTCTTAAATTATTATTACCAGGTTGCTCCTTTCATAATTCCCTATATAAAAGATCGGCCGCAATCTCTGAACCGGTTTCCAAATGGAATCAATGGGAAGGCTTTTTATCAAAAAGATGTTTTGGGCAAAGTACCCGATTGGGTCAAAACCTTTCCATACCATAGTGAAGGGGATAACCGGGATAAGGAGTTCCTGGTTTGTACCGGTGAGTCCAGTTTGTTATATATGGTTTCCCTGGGCTGTATTGAAATAAATCCCTGGAGCAGCCGGATTCAATCACCAGATAAACCGGACTGGTGTATCATCGATCTCGACCCTGATAATAACCCTTTTAACCAGGTTATTGAAACAGCCCGGGTTACCCACCAGATATTGGAAAACTTCGGAGTATCCGCTTATTGCAAGACATCGGGCTCTACCGGGCTGCATATTTATATACCGTTGGCAGCTAACTATACTTACGATCAATCCAAGGAATTCGCAAGATTATTGGTAACCCTGGTGAATCAGGAATTACCCAAGATTACCAGTATAGAAAGAGCGACGAAAAACAGAAAGGGTAAAATCTACCTGGATTTCCTACAAAACCGCCCTCAGGCCACATTGGCAGCTCCTTATTCTGTTCGACCCAAGCCAGGAGCAACGGTTTCCATGCCTCTCCATTGGGAAGAGCTGAAAAAAGGACTCACCATGAAGGCTTTCACCATTAAAAATGCCATGAAACGAATACATGAAGAAGGAGATATATTTAAAGAGGTGCTGGGAAAGGGAATCGGTATTCAAAAAATATTGAAAATAATCGAAAAGCAAACAGAATAACGACCGAATCAGGACGCTTTTCGCTTCTTACCCGTTTCTTCAATACTGGCTTTTAATTGATCCATGAGATCCCTGGTTTGAGAGTGTACAACACGCAAAGGTTTGGGTTCCGTCTGTTTCCCCTTCGCTTTGTTTTTTATTGTTTTCAACAGGGCACTCGTATAGGTGTCTTTAAATTTTGCAATATTAAAAGGTTTTGTAAGCTGGTTAATGAGTGCTGTCGCCATCTTTAATTCTTTGGGGTTGGAACGGGCATTGGGAATTTTCAATTCTGGTTTTCTGATTTCTTCCATAAACCGGATTCTGTTTGCGATGATCACATTTCCGCTTGCTTTGATGATTAATAAATGTTCTCTGTTTCGCATAACAAAACTGCCCAGACCGGCTTTACCCGTTTTTTTCAAGGAATCCCGTAGTAATTCATAAGGCCTTACACCGTTTTTTTCGGGTTCCAGGTAATAAGGCATTTCATAGTAGATGCTGTCTATTTCGGTTTCATGTACAAATTGAGTAATTTTTATTTCTTTAGTTTTTTCAGGACTGGCATTTTCAAAATCCTTGTCGTTCAAAAGCACATACCTTCCATTCAGGTTATAGCCTTTAATGATATTTTCCCATTTAACTTCTTTCCCGGTTTTGGCATTCACCCGCATAAAGCGGATGTTCGATAAATCCTTTTTGTCCAGCATGTCCAGATCCAGACTGCTCTCTGCAGTCGCACTGTACATTTTTACCGGAATATTTACCAGGCCAAACCCTATCGAACCTGTCCATATTGATTTCATGTTACTTGTTTTTATCCCGGGTATTTATAATTCGATCTGATCAACTTTCACAACTCTCGATCGTATTCATATTTCAATTCTGGTGCCGGATGAAATAGCAGGAAATATTCAGCCTCAATGACGTGAAATTGTATTTCTTCCTCATATTGGGAAAATAAATAAACAACTGATTACGCATGCATAATAAACCGGACAATTTTTCTGGTGTGTTTTGGTCAGAAAGTCATCAATGAAAGATATAACTTAGATTTATATCCTAAACCCCCAACATGAAAAGGTTAACCCTGATCCTGGTATTTGCAGGTTCCGGTCTCTTGGTTATCGCCCAAAAGCCAGGCAAATTGCAAAGTTTTGGTATAGGGCTGGAGGGCGGTGTCTCGCCGAGTATTGCAACAACGCAATATGCCAACCTGGGGATAACTGCCAGCTATTCCTTTCTTGCCGGCCCCGGCTACGCTTATCTTGGCACCGGATACATGGTTTCCCGCGTCGGCTTAAATTTTCAAATTCCCATTCGTGTCGGTTACAAGTATATATTTTCGAAACAATATTTTGTGAGTGAGGAATTTGGCTATTATTTGTATCGGGACCCTGATAGTTATGCGGGTCAGACGGTTGATCGCGGACTTTCATTGGCCACTTCGGTGGGCTTTCAATTTAGCGTCTTTAACGTCGGATTACAATATGATGCCATCATAAATCGTAGTGACTTGTCCACGATCGGCTTTGTATTGGGATGGAATTTTTGAAATGCAATCAGGAATCGCTAAATCACTTTCGCCACAATCGGGGATAAGGCCAGGGAATCCTGCATTACGAATTCCTTAAATGTGCCGGGTGTAATGCCTTCTGATTTTTTGAAGAGGCGGACAAAATAATTGACATCGGTGAATCCGCACTGATAGGCCGTTTCCGTGACTGTTGCATTCTGAATGCCCAGCAATTGTTTGGCGAGTTTGATGCGTTCCCGGTTTATATATTCCAGCGGCGTGATCCCGAACTGCTGCTTGAACCATTTGAAAAATTCGTTGCGGCTCATATAGGCTTTGCGTGAGAGCGCATCGACACCCAGCTTCTCCGTCAGGTGTCTATGGATATAATCCAGCAGAAAATGCTGGCGGCTGAAATTTCTTTTTTCATTTTTATCCATCTCCACCCGCTTCAGGTATTGGCTTTGTACCAGGCGGATCAGCAGTTCCTTTAAACTCAGGTCGGTATAGATATTTTTTGCACTGTCGCTGCTGCTGCAATTGCGAAT
>DATCAO010000517.1:0-7334 GCA_036512575.1 Puia sp. | reverse complement strand
ACAAAGATTTTTGTTGACCAGGTTCCTGTGGATAAATCGCCAAAGAAGGATAACCCGCTGGACGGATGCTGGCTGAACATAATACCTGTATCCGATACAGATGAATTCGGGGATGAGGTGGTGGAGAGCCTGAAGATTCATCTCGTCAATCATACGGAGCGGGGAATGAAATTCAATTGTAAACTCAGTTATTCCAGTAAGCCCGATTTTGAAATCTCCAATGAACTGCCGCCTTCCAAAGATTTCTACCTGCTGGATATGGCCTTCGTGAGTCTGAATGATGCACCCCTTTTTGAAATCGATTTTACCCTGATGCAGGCTGAAAAATCCAAAGCGCCGCATTTTGAGACTGCCTTGAAATTGAGGGCTAAACCCGTATTTACCCGTATTGACGAGATGCGAAAAAAAGGATCAGCGGGTTTTGCTTATAAACTGTTTGACAAATATCCGGACAAGGCCTTTGAAGAAGATATTCCGGTATTAAATCACTCGGGGAAAATCGGTGACAAAATCTACGATGCTAAAAGGGCAAGACAGCACCTGGAGCCTGCAAAATATGAGGTCGACCTGCACATTGAAAAACTAACTGATCAATGGCAGCACCTGAGTAATTTCGAGATCATGACCATCCAGCTGAATACTTTTGAGAAATATCTGGAACTCGCGATCGCTCATCACCAGCACAATCTGATTGTTATCCACGGCGTGGGTACCGGAAAGCTGAAAGATGAAATTCATGAAATTTTAAATGCCCGAAGGGAAGTGCGCTCTTACATTAATCAACACGATCCCCGATACGGATACGGTGCTACGGAGATATTCCTTTAAATTTGCGCAGGCTACCGGCCGGGCCATCGTCCCGCACATGCGGGGAGGAAAGTCCGGACAGCAAAGGGCAATGTACCGGTTAAGCGCCGGGGTCATCTTGGCATGGGCCCATGATACAGACAGTGCCACAGAAAATAACCACTTGTTCGTCGAATCCATGGCGGGGATCCGCCTTCGCCAAGGCTTCGGCGGATGAGAACGGGTGAAAACGTAGGGTAAAAGCCTACGGCTGTATGCAGTAATGCATGTGGCGGGTAAACCTTGCATGCTGAAATGCCATGTAAGCCATACTTCAACTGCCGGGCTTCGGCCTGACGGTTGATATAAGCGGTCCGTTTAAATGCAGTAATGCGTTGTATGGCGGGTAGGCAGCTAGATCCTTTCAGTAATGAAAGGGCCAGATAAATGATGGCAGTAGAACAGAATCCGGCTTATGAGCCGGTAGCCTTTTTTGAGCTCAGGGCCTGGGGCGTGAGGCCTGAAGCTTTGAGCTTAATTATTTATGGACTCTGATTAAAATAGAAAATTTAATTTTCACAATTGTCTGGCCTTAAGCTTTACGCCTTATGCCTTAAGCTTTAAAGGCGGACGCCATCTTTTCCAGAAGTTGCGTTTGAATCACTTTTTGCGCGAGGACAAGCATATTCTTATACGCTTTTGCGCGGGAGATGCCATGACCGATGATCACGGGTTTTTTTACACCCAGAACGGGTGTGCCGCCATAGTCTTCAAAATTGAAGCGGTCGAAGTATTCGGTGTGAACATTTTGGCGTTCCATAATACCATGCAGGGATTCCGCGAGTTTCAGGATCACGTTGCCCGTAAATCCTTCACAGACCAGCACGTCCGCACGGTTGAGAAAAACATCCCTTCCTTCAACATTCCCGACAAAATCAATTTGTTTATTCACTTTAAGCAGGGGATAGGTGGCCTGCGCGAGCACATTTCCTTTTCCTTCTTCTTCACCGATATTGACGAGCCCGACCCTTGGCTTTTCAATACCCAGGATATATTGGGCATATAAAGAACCGAGGACGGCAAATTGATCAAGATGTTCTGCCTTACAGTCAGCATTGGCGCCCACGTCCAGGAGCAGCCCGGTGGAACCATTCTCCATGGGCACGATCGTGCCAATCGTGGGTCTTTGAATGCCTTCAATGGGTTTGATGGTGAAGAGGGAACCAATCAGCATGGCGCCGGTATTGCCCGCACTGATGAATGCATCCGTTTTTCCGGAAGCGAGCAGGCCGAATCCAATAGCAATGGACGAATTCGGTTTTTCCTTCAGGGCTTTCAGTGGATGTTCATGCATGCCAATGACTTCCGTTGAAGGAATCAGGCGGTAGGCGTCTGATGGAACCTGGTGTTGATCCAGTAATGGTTTCAACAGTTGTTCATCGCCAATCAGCGATAGTCGTGCAGGGGTTTTATCTGATATATAGTCACGAACACCTTTCACCAGTTCTTCCGGTGCAAAGTCTCCGCCCATCATATCTAATGCAATATCCATTCGCGTAAACTACATTATAAGCGTGAAAAAATTATCCTAAGGCGCTTTTTCTACAACTACTTTGCCCTTATAAAATAATTTTCCTTCGCTTACATGTGCGCGGTGACGCACGTGCAGTTCACCTGTAGCAGAATCCTTGCTCAGGGTCAGTTTGGAAGCCTTATAATGCGTCCTTCTTTTTGCACTCCGCTGCTGCGAGTGTCTCCTTTTGGGATTTGGCATGACTCATCAATTTTTAAATCTATAAACTATTCCGGGTTGCGGAATTTTTCAAGTCCTTTCCACAACGGGTTCTCAGCATTTCCGGCACTGGCATCCATCTTCTTCAACATGGCCAGCACTTCAGGATTGCAGTTCGGTCCCCCGATTTCATCTTCCCGGCACATGCGCTGAACCGGGATGCTCAGGTTGATGAATTCGTAAATCCAGTCCGACAGGTGAAGATGACTTTCCGTTCTGGATATATAGTATACATCCGGATCCTCTTCTTCCTGGTTCATGGGTTCCGGATCCTCTACCACCTTAACGATCACCGGAAATTCATCCCAGAGATCCAAAGGCAGGGGATTCCCGCAACGATCGCAAAATACCTGTACGGTTCCTGTCACTTCAAACCGGAGTAACATGAAACCCTGGTTTTTTTCCAGAAAGAGTTTTACTTCCGCATCGCAGTTCGTAAAATCCTGTTGCTGGTATGCCTCAAAGAACCTATCGGTAATTTTATAATCGTACTGATGAATACCGGGTTTTAGTCCCACAAACGCAAGTTCATATTCTCTGCGGCTGTTCATGAGCACTTTTTTAAATAGTCGGCAAAGGTAGGGTGTTTCACCCATATTTTGCCTATCTTTTTTCCAGTTTTATGAGTTTATTTCCACTGTCTGTGAACAACTTAAGAAAATAAACCCCCGGTGAAAAAGAGGCCAGATTAACCTGTTGTACATATCCCTGAACGGGTAAATCCAGCAATTTTCTGCCCAACACATCAAATATCTGTATTTCCCGGCAGGTTGAAGGAGTTTTCACGGTAATTCCTCCCGGGGTCGGGTTCGGGTATACCTGCACGCTAGACGGAATGGGTTCATTATACAGCGATCGGACCATGGAAATCAGGCTGTCTCCATTTGATTTCATCAGCACCAGCCGGTAGTAATTGTAACCTCCCGAAAGCTTCGGATCCATAAATTGGTAAGCCTGTGTGGAATCCGGATGGTTTATGGCCGGTACTTCCCCGATTTTATAAAACAGCAGGCTGTCTGCACTTCTTTCAATAATATATTTTACTGACCCCGATTCCTGCCAGCTCGTCCAATCCAGCAAACCACCGGGGCCAGCGGCCGTAACTGTAAAATCCTTTAACAAGGCTGCCAGGGGATGATCCTGGTTTTTGCCGCCTCCGTTAATCCAGAATTCTGAAAAACCAGTTATAGTTGTCTCAGCATAATATCCGTTATCATAGGGGATAACCTGAACGCCTGACTGCGGTTTATGAAAAATATAATTTCCTTGCCGGTTATTCCCGAGGCTGCTGTCTTCTTCGGAGCTGTTGGCACTGGAATATTGTGTAATGCCCGAACTGTAGGCGTCTTCCATATTAATGCAGGAAGCACAGCTATTGGCAAGAATCAGTTTGTTCGCTTCCGAATCGGTGAAATAATAACGGACACCCACAGCCGAAGATGGAGGATTGGAGACCCGCACCACCCAGTTCCTTTCTCCATAGTATTGGCCCGCCGTATCTCTGATGGATGTGGTATCCCGGAACATCGAAATCCGGGTCGAACCGAGGTCTTGTCCATTCGGATTGATGGATATTATACGCTGGCCGTTTTCATCAAAATCAATCCAGCCCGGTCCACTGACCGGTTGCGAAAGACTGGTGACCAGGCTGTCGGTAAACACGGGAGCTTTATCAAAAATATGCACGTCATCTATTGCGACACCCTCATAGTTTGTTCCGGGATCTGAATACATGACGATGCGGAACCTGATCTTATTAGGGATCACCGGAATATCATAACTGGAAACATGCCAGCGCGGAACTGATTGCTGCCAGGCTTCCACAGCGGCGTTATCATACCAATTGACGCCAGTAGTTGAATTACCCAATAGGGTCCATACGGAATCATCGAGACTGTATTCCACCCAATGATAATCGCAGTTGCAATCGTCCTCCGTCTGAAAAATATGACTGAAAGAAAGAACCGGTTTGGTTAATCCGGTAAGATCAAAACAGGGGGAATATAAATACGAATACTCGTTGTCGTTGTAATTACCTGCGAGACTCGTCACCCAGGCATTGGAACCGTTGGCGGCTTTATGAATTACGGACTTCGCCGGTTTGCCCCATTGCCAGCTGCTGTTGAAACCTCCGCTAAACCAATATCCATTATTGTTTTCAAATCCTTCCAGGTAGGGATACTGGCTGATTAGGGGAGTGGTTTGAATATTGTAATCAGACGAACTGTCGTTATTCCGGTAATTGTCCGTCGCACTGCTTACCCAGGTTTTGATATGATAAATCTGATATGCAGACATATCCACGGTTTGTGTGAAAGTATATTGCAGGCTGTCTCCCGGTTTTAAACTGCCAACCATCTCCGTTACGGTGTCCTGGTTTACTGCATAGGTAACCGGTATATTCAACAGGGTATCTGTGCTATAATTCCGGATCAGGACAGTTATTTTTTCTGCATTACCTAAAGCGCAGACATTTTTTACAGCAGGTTGAATGAGCGAGCGCATACCCACATCATGTAAGGAATGGGTGAGTGTAAAATCATCGAAACTGATTCCCCCACCGGGCAGGGCCTGGGGATCCGAGGAAGCGGCAGGTGTTTTGCCTTCTGCACCACAACGAACCTGGAAACTGCTGCTCAAGATTTGCGCGGGCAGGGCATTTGCCAAAGTGCCCGTGATATCCACATTCACTTTGATATACTGACCGGGCGGATCTATCGGGTCGCTCAGGCTTTTTACGGGTATCCATACTGCCTGATCGTTTCCGCGTATCCAAATCTGGTTGCCGGCGAGAGCGGGAACCACAGATTGTTTTTTGAAATACAGGTCAAGCCAGATCTGATCGGAAGCTGAGTAATTCGAAAGATTAAACGTATTGACCAGTGAGTCGGCAGCAAAAGTTCCCTGCTCGGTCACATCCAAAAGCATACTCCTTTTGCCGGTTCTGGCAAATCCGGTATTAAAAAAACTATTCAGGCGGCCGTTGGCAGCTGAATTGGAAAAATCAGCCCGGTCCAGACTGTCCAGTCCCATAGCAGGCAACGTACGTGACTGGTCTGTTGCCTGTTCAAAACCTTCAGTGAATGAAGGATTCAATACGAGCGGATCATTTCGGAGTGACTTCACCATACTGACAATCGTATCGTTGGACGGAATGGTATCCGGCGCGTAGTGCACCCAGCATTTGATCGTATACTGTCCGGCAGTCGAAAAATCGTAAGCGTTTGCTGGTGAGAATGTAAATATCGAGCTTGATCCCGCCGGAATTATGGGTGCAGTTATTTCAGTAACCGGTGTTCCGCCGTTTACCTGGAATGAATAACTGACAGGTCCGGATACAGGCAGGTTTCCCGGGTTTCTAACGCTGATGCTTACCTGCTGAATACCGGTCTGGCTGCTGGTCTGTTGCCGGCCCGTTACCGGCGCCAGCACGGCGTCCAGTATCAGGTCATTGTCCAGTCCGGCGGTGCAGGGTCCTGCATTGGGTGTTGACTGACGGCCAATAGCACGCCTGCCGTAGATGCCGCCGCGAACGGGCCTCACGGAAAACCAATAACTGCTGTTTTTGCTGAGCGGAGTAACCAGCAAACTGGTATCCGTTGTATTGGCAATCACCTGCAGACTGTCTGCCGACAATTTCAGGACATCATATGTATCAGCTCCCGGAATGGAATTCCAATCCAGCCTGGTATAGCCCGGGCAGGTATTGGTGGCCGTTAGTACGGGTTGATTCAATATCGTAAAAGCATTGTCGCTTTGATCAGTATAGGTGGTGCTGTTGCGGGTTATCCTGATCAGTGCATTGGTGGTAAACGAAACCGGAACAACCCAGTCGTAGGATCTGTTTACAGCCGGCACACTATTGCTGATGGTTATCCAGCTGGCGCCTCCGTCGATAGAATATTCAATCGTGAAAGTATTGGGATCGCCTCCATAAGCACTCCATCGTATGGTTTCCGTTTGACCGGGCACCCAGGTTTCACCGCCAAAGGGATATTCCACGGTCACTGAATTCGGTATGATCTCATAGGCCAGATAAAAAGACTGGGGTCCTGCCGGAATAGAATTGCCTTTTACTGACACGGTATAATCGCCGGGAGGCGGGTTGTTCACCAGCACCTGTTCGATATTGTTCAAATGATCGGTTCCTTCCACTGCATTGTTATTCACATTCGCAGGTGAAGGATCCAGCACCATGGGCAGGTGGTTCAACCCCCCGGGTTCGGTCACCTGTAAGTCCAGATCGTTGATCAGCGCGTTGCCTGCGAGTGGAATGGCCGGAATGTCGGGCCAGTATAATAAAATCTTCAGTTGATAATTTCCTGCGGATACAGAGGGGATGGTAAATGTCTGGTTTGTTCCGTTTGAAACAGCACCTGAGAAATAATGATTTTGTTCCAGGGCCTCGGCTGTTTTCCTCCCATTGATTTTTCCAAATCCAAAAGTAAAATCCGGTCCCGGGTTACCCAGGTCATCGGCGCTGTTTACAATCAGTGTTTTCAGGAGGGCTGCATCAGGATAAGAACCTGCGTGCAGCTGACGGTATCTTTCTGTTATGAGCGTCAGGATGCCCGCGGCAGTCGGACAGGCCATACTGGTTCCCGAGCTGATCCCATAGGTGTTAAAAACAAAAGTGGAGATTACGGAAGCTCCTCCGGCTACAATTTCTGGTTTCAGGCGTCCATCGGCAACAGGCCCACGGCTGGTGCCGCTCCAAAAGCTGTTGGTGAGATAATTCATCGCACCGACCGTGAGC